>NZ_JBHWIO010000007.1:132374-160327 GCF_042732075.1 Kitasatospora sp. NPDC059812 | reverse complement strand
TTGTTTTGTTTCTCTAGACCACCACACCCCACAACCCCCCCCGTCGCTGTCGCTTGTCGTTTTCCTCTCACCCCCCCCCCCCCCCCCCCCGGCCCCCCCCCCCCCCCCCCCGATGCTCAGACGGTGGCAGCCTGTGGGGTCTGTGCGGGCAGCTGGTCGGGGGCCGCTTCTACCTCGCGTACGCGCAGGGCGAGGGGGATGCGGAGGGCGGCGATCCAGGTGAGGGTGGCGCCGAGCATGTGGAGGCCGACCATCAGCTCGGGGGCGTCGGTGAAGTACTGGATGAAGCCGAGGACGCCCTGGAGGAGCAGGACCGCCAGCAGTTCCTTGGTGCGGGCCTTCGCCGCCGGCGGGGCCTTGATGGCGGCGAGGACGAAGATCATCGCGATGGTCAGGCCGACCGAGACGAACGCGAGGTCGGCGTGGAACTGGGCCAGCCTGTCGTAGTCGATCGGGATCCGGGGGACGATCTTGTTGTCCTTCGGCGTGCCCGGGTGGTGGCCGGCGCCGGTGACCAGGGTGCCGGCTGCGACCAGCAGGCCGATGACCAGGACCAGCACGTAGGAGAGCTGGTGGATGGGGCGGGCCACGCTGAGCTTCGGGGCTCCGTCGCCCTCCTTGGAGCGCTCCCACATCAGCAGGGCAACCCAGACCAGCGCCATCGCGGCGATCATGTGCAGTGCGACGGTGTAGGGGTTCAGGCCGGTCAGCACGGTGATGCCGCCGAGCACGGCGTTGCTCATCACCAGCCAGAACTGCGCCCAGCCGAGCTTGGTCATGCTGTGCCGCCAGGGGCGGTGGCAGCGGGCGGCCAGGATGGCCCAGCCGACGGCGGCGCTCAGTACGTAGGTGAGCATCCGGTTGGTGAACTCGACGACGCCGTGGAAGCCCATCTCGGCGGTCGGGGTCAGGCTGTCGGCGGTGCAGCGGGGCCACGTCGTACAGCCGAGGCCGGAGGCGGTGAGGCGGACGGCGCCGCCGGTGACGACGATCACCACGCTCATCACCAGCGCGGCGAACGCGGCGCGCCGGACCATCACGGCGGACGGCTGCCAGCGGTCGGCGAGCAGGGAGAAGGGATTAGGCACGGGGCCAATCGTAGGCGGCCTTACAGGGGATCTTGGGGCGGGGCGCGAGCGTGACCCGGGCGCGGGGGTTACCCGGGGTCGGGGGTTACCCGGGGTCGGGTGGGTACAAACCGGACTCTTCGGTCAAGGCGGTCATTGGTCTTGACCAATCACCTGTGAGGCCGAAAGAGTGCGGATTGGTCCATACCTTTTTTCGGACCTCTCCCACTCCTCCCGCACAAGCGGAGACCTGCACATGCGCATACCCACGTCCGCCGCCGCGCTCGCAGTCGGCGGCTCGCTCGCACTGGCCGGCCTGATCGCCCCCGCCGCCGCCCACGCCGCCGACCCCGGCCAGGAGTGCCGCAGCCTCGGGGTCGCCAACCTCTACGGCGAGTTCATCGAGGGCGACGACACCCACACCCCCGACGCCGAGGGCGCCGTCGCGGTGGGCGGCAACGCCGACTTCACCGGCGGCTTCTCGGTCGGCCAGGAGCTAACCCCCGCCGAGGTCGACGCCCTGCCCGGCAAGAACGCGCTGGTGGTCGCCGGCCGCATCACCGGCCACAACACCCAGGTGATGAAGGGCAACGGCGTCTACGGCTCCAAGGCCGACGGCGCCGTCGTCCAGGCCCACCAGGGCGCCATCGCCCAGGGCGCCTCCCCGATCGACTTCAAGGCCGAGTTCGCCAAGCTGCGCGCCGCCTCCACAGCGCTGGCCGCCGCGCCGCAGACCGCCGGTGCCACCGTCCAGGCCAAGGGCGCCGAGCTCACGTTCACCGGCGGCGACGCGAAGTACAACAGCTTCACCGTCGACGCCGCGAAGCTCCAGGGCGCCAAGGACGTCTTCCTTAAGGTGCCGGCCGGCTCGGTGACCGTCATCAACGTGACCGGCGGCTCGTACGACATGGCGGCCGCCGGGACCACCGGCTTCCACCTGTGGGACGAGGCCAAGGCGTCCTTCGTCCTGGACGACAAGCTGCAGAGCGCGGCCGGCGGGGCGATCCGCGCCAAGCTGCTGTGGAACTTCCCCACCGCGACCAAGGTGGTCAAGAGCAGCAAGGCCGCCTGGGCCGGCACCGTGCTGGCGCCCAACGCCGCCTTCGACCTCGGCAGCGGCGGCCCGGTCAACGGTTCGGTCATCGCAGCCTCGCTGACCGGCAAGGGCGGCGCGGAGACGCACCACTACCCGTTCGCCGGCTGCCTGCCCGGTGTCGTCGTCCCGACGCCGTCCACCACGCCCACCACGCCCACCGTGCCGCCGGTGGTGCCGAGCGGGACGCCGTCGGCCTCCACCACGCCCGGTACGCCCGGCACCTCGGCCACCCCCGGGACCTCGGCGAGCCCCTCGGCCACGCCCTCCGCCCCGGTGAGCGGCAAGCCGAGCGCGGGTGCCTCGGCCAGCCCGTCGGCCACCGCCTCGGCGGGTGTGCCGGCCGCCTCGGCCTCGGCCTCGGCGAGCCCGTCCGCCCAGGCGAACGCGGGCGGCAACCTCGCGCACACCGGCTCCGGGCCCGTCGTGCCGCTGGCGATCGGCGGCGCGGTGGTGCTCGCGGCCGGTGGCGCGATCGTGGTCGTCACCCGGCGTCGGGCGGCCAAGAAGGCCTGATGGTTTCGCCGGTCGACCGGTGCTGCGCCCTCGGTGATTGAACCTGATCACCGGGGGCGCACGTATTTCAGTCAGGTGACGAAGTTCATTCAAGTTTGCCGAATCCGCGTTCCGCGAGGTGGCAGCTGTGATGGGCTGGTCATACACATCAGACGACGGACCAACAGACGAAATTCGGTCGTACGGCGGGGTGTGGAGAGGTGCGGGAGTGCCGGTAGAGTCCCCCGGACAGTCGTAGCGGGCCACCGCGAAACCTTCAACACGCCTGCTGCGCAAGACCGTTCTGAGGGGAACAGCGTAAATGGCGCGACAGCAGCGGCACATGCGGATCGGCGCGGCGGCACTCGCCGGGACGGCGGCGGCCGGAATTCTCCTGCCTCTGGCGCTGGCAACCAACGCCTCGGCGCACGTGCCGAGTTGGTCGGTGACCTGCGACAAGATCGTGATCGATCTGATCAACTACAGCCCCAAGCCCGACGTGAAGAACACCGTCAGCCTCACCATCGACGGCGAGAAGGTCCTGGACGCCAAGGCCTTCCCCGCGGAGTTCCACGGCACCTTCCCGGTGAAGGACCACACAGCCCCCGTCAAGGCGAACCTCGTGGTGAACACGACGGAGACCCCCAACGAAAAGGGCTGGAACATCAACGAGACCAAGACGATCGAGCCGTGCCACACGCCGACTCCGACGCCGACTCCCACCCCCACGCCCACCAAGACCCCGACCCCGACACCCACCCCGACGCCGTCGCAGACCACGACTCCGACGCCGACTCCCACGCCGACGCCCACCAAGACCCCGACCCCGTCGGCCTCGCCCACCGCGAGCAAGACCGCGACCCCGACCCCGACTGTGACCCCGGTCCCGACGCCCACCACCAGTGGCCCGGCGCTCGCCCAGACCGGTAGCAACGACGCCACCCCGATGATCGCGGCGGCCGGCGGCGGCGTGCTGCTGGTCGGTGGCGCGCTCGTCCTGCTGGCCCGCAAGCGTCGCGGCAGCCAGAGCTGACGTTCCGTCGGTGACGTGAGACCGCCCCCCGGCCGAAGCGGCCGGGGGGCGGTTCCCGTGTGGGGCGGCCTCATGCACGGGGCGGTTCACGTGCGGGGCCGGGGGCTACTCCCAGCGGAAGAAGCGGGCCGCGGCGGCCAGCCCGAGGACGGCCCAGCCGGCCAGGATGCCGAGGTCGGACCAGGGCACCCCGGCGCCGTGCTGGAGGACCGACCGCAGGCCGTCCGAGAGCGCGGAGATCGGCAGCAGCTCCAGCACCGACTGCACGGCCGAGGGGAACTTGCTCAGCGGCACGATCACCCCGCCGGCCAGCAGCAGCAGGATGAACACCAGGTTGGCGGCGGCCAGTGTGGCCTCCGCCTTGAGCGTGCCGGCCATCAGCAGGCCGAGGCCGGAGAAGGCCGCGGTGCCGAGCACCAGCAGCGCGACGACCGTCAGCGGGTTGCCCTGCGGGGACCAGCCGAGCGCCAGTGCGATCACCGACAGCAGCGCGACCTGCAGCGCCTCGGTGACCAGCACGCAGCCGGTCTTGGCGGTCAGCAGTGCCCAGCGCGGGAGCGGGCTGGCGCCGAGCCGCTTCAGCACGCCGTAGCGGCGCTCGAAGCCGGTGGCGATGGCCTGCCCGGTGAAGGCGGTGGACATCACGGCCAGCGCGAGCAGGCCGGGGGCCAGGAAGTCGACCCGCTTGCCGGGGCCGTCCACCGCGACGATGTCCACGGCCGAGAACAGCACCAGCAGCACGGTCGGGATGACCACGGTGAGCAGCAGCTGCTCACCGTTGCGCAGCAGCATCCTGGTCTCGAAGGCGGTCTGGGCGAGCAGCATCCGGCCGACCGGGGCCGCGCCGGGCTTGGGGGAGTAGTCGGTGGTGGTACTCACGAGCGCAGGTCCCGTCCGGTCAGGTCGAGGAAGACGTCTTCGAGGCTGCGGCGCTGGACGGACAGCCGTTCGGGCAGGACTCCGGAGGCCGCGCACCAGCCGGTGACGGTGGCCACCAGCTGCGGGTCGACGGGCGCCTCGACGCGGTAGCTGCCGGGGGTGGTCTCGGTGGCGGCGGCGCCCTCGGGCAGTTCCTTCAGCAGCGGGCCGAGGTCGAGCCCGGGCGGGCCGTCGAAGCGCAGGGCGTTCTCGGCGCCGCCGCGGCACAGCTCCTCGGGGCTTCCGGTGGCGATCACCCGGCCGCGGTCGATGACGGCGACCTGGTCGGCGAGCTGTTCGGCCTCGTCCATGTGGTGGGTGGTGACGACCACGGTGACGCCGTCCCGGCGCAGGTCGCGGACCAGCTCCCAGGTGGCGCGCCGGGCCTGCGGGTCGAGGCCGGCGGTGGGCTCGTCCAGGAAGACCAGCTCGGGGCGGCCGACCACGGCCATGGCCAGGGCGAGCCGCTGCTGCTGGCCGCCGGACAGGCGCCGGTAGGCGGTGCGGCCGCAGGAGCCGAGGCCGAGCCGCTCGACCAGCGCGTCGACGTCCAGCGGGTGGGCGTGCAGCGCGGCGGTGTGGCGCAGCATCTCGACGGCGCGCGCGCCCGCGTACACGCCGCCCGATTGGAGCATGACGCCGATCCGGGGGCGCAGCGCGGCGTTCTGGGCGACCGGGTCGAGGCCGAGGACGCGGACGGTGCCGGCGTCGGGGCGGCGGTAGCCCTCGCAGGTCTCGATGGTGGTGGTCTTGCCGGCGCCGTTGGGGCCGAGGACGGCGGTGATCGCGCCGCGTGCGATGGTGAGGTCGAGGCCGTCCACCGCGGGCTTGTCGCCGTAGTGCTTGACCAGCCCGGCGATCTTCACCGCGGGTTCGGAGTGCATACCGGCGAGTGTAAGAGGCCCCGACGCCGGGCCCGGACGGCGCCCTCGATGATCGTTTTCGCAGGTCAGGTAAGGCTTACCTGCGTGACAGATGACACGAGTGAGGCCTGCATCACGGCTTGTCCTGTCGGAAGTAATTACGCAACACTGGTGTTGTGAAAAACATGCGCGAGCACGCCACGCCCCAGGAGGCCGAGTCGGCCCCCGGGTGCGACGTGCCCGTGACGGCGGCCGAGGTGCTGCTGGAGGGCCACCGCGCCACCCGGGACCGGGTCGCCCGGTCGATCCTCGACCACGGCCCCTCCTCCGCCGCCGACCTGGCGAGCCGGCTCGGCCTCACCGCCGCCGCCGTCCGCCGCCACCTGGACGGGCTGGCCGCCGCCGGCCTGGTCGAGTCCCGCGAGCAGCGGGTCTACGGCAGCCGTGGCCGGGGCCGCCCGGCCAAGGTCTTCGCCCTCACCGACGGCGGCCGAGACGCCTTCTACCAGGCGTACGACCAGCTCGCCGCCGACGCGCTGCGCTGGATCTCCGACTCGGTCGGCGGCGGCAAGGCGGGCGAGGAGGCGGTCGCCGCCTTCGCCCGGGCCCGGTTCGGCAAGCAGGGCGAGAAGTACCTGGAGCTCCTGCGGCTGGCCGAGGCGGGGGAGCGCACCGAGGCGCTCGCCCAGGCGCTGAGCGCGGACGGGTACGCTGCCACGGTGCGGCGGGTCCCGCCGGCCGTGGCGAAGGCCCCGGCGGGCGCCCAGCTCTGCCAGCACCACTGCCCGGTCGCGCACATCGCCGAGCAGTTCCCGCAGCTCTGCGAGGCGGAGACCGAGGTCTTCTCGCAGCTGCTGGGCACCCATGTGCAACGGCTGGCCACCATCGCCCACGGCGACGGGGTCTGCACCACCTATGTGCCGGCACCCGGTGCCGCATCGTCGCCTGCCCGGCGTTCCGCGGGCCGCGGCTCCGATGCAGTGCCGACTGCCGGTACGTCCACCGAAGATTCAGCGTCCGCGCGTTAGGAAGCTCGCATGACTGACACCGTTTCGCACCCCGAGCTCGAGGGCCTGGGCACCTACGAGTACGGCTGGGCCGACCCGGACACCGCCGGTGCCGCGGCCAAGCGCGGGCTCAGCGAGGAGGTCGTCCGCGACATCTCCGCGAAGAAGAACGAGTCCGAGTGGATGCTGAACCTGCGTCTCAAGGGCCTGAAGCTGTTCGGCAAGAAGCCCATGCCGACCTGGGGCTCCGACCTCTCCGGCATCGACTTCGACAACATCAAGTACTTCGTCCGCTCCACCGAGAAGCAGGCCGAGTCCTGGGAGGACCTGCCCGCGGACATCAAGGCCACCTACGACAGGCTGGGCATCCCGGAGGCCGAGAAGCAGCGCCTGGTCGCCGGTGTCGCCGCCCAGTACGAGTCCGAGGTCGTCTACCACCAGATCCGTGAGGACCTGGAGGAGCAGGGCGTCCTGTTCCTGGACACCGACACCGCGCTGCGCGAGCACCCGGAGGTCTTCAAGGAGTACTTCGGCACCGTCATCCCGGCCGGCGACAACAAGTTCGCCGCGCTGAACACGGCGGTGTGGTCCGGCGGCTCGTTCATCTACGTGCCCAAGGGCGTCCACGTCGACATCCCGCTCCAGGCCTACTTCCGGATCAACACCGAGAACATGGGCCAGTTCGAGCGGACGCTGATCATCGTCGACGAGGACGCGTACGTCCACTACGTCGAGGGCTGCACCGCGCCGATCTATTCCTCCGACTCGCTGCACTCCGCGGTCGTGGAGATCATCGTCAAGAAGGGCGGCCGCTGCCGCTACACGACCATCCAGAACTGGTCGAACAACGTCTACAACCTGGTCACCAAGCGCGCCGTGGCGTACGAGGGCGCGACCATGGAGTGGGTCGACGGCAACATCGGCTCCAAGGTCACCATGAAGTACCCGGCCGTCTACCTGATGGGCGAGCACGCCAAGGGCGAGACCCTGTCGATCGCCTTCGCGGGCGAGGGCCAGCACCAGGACGCCGGCGCCAAGATGGTGCACATGGCGCCGAACACCTCCTCCAACATCGTCTCCAAGTCGGTGGCGCGCGGCGGCGGCCGGACCTCCTACCGCGGTCTGATCGAGATCGGCGAGGGTTCCAAGGGCGCCAAGTCCAACGTGCTGTGCGACGCGCTGCTGGTGGACACCATCTCCCGCTCGGACACCTACCCGTACGTGGACGTCCGCGAGGACGACGTGTCCATGGGCCACGAGGCGACGGTCTCCAAGGTCAGCGAGGACCAGCTGTTCTACCTGATGAGCCGGGGCATGACCGAGTTCGAGGCGATGGCGATGATCGTCCGCGGCTTCGTCGAGCCGATCGCGCGCGAGCTGCCGATGGAGTACGCGCTGGAGCTCAACCGGCTGATCGAGCTGCAGATGGAGGGCGCGGTCGGCTGACGTCCAGCCGCTGACCGCCCACCGACTTTTCGAGCTTTTCGAGGAAGAGAGCACTACGACAGCCATGGCTGACGTCAACACCACCACCGGCTCCACCACCGCCGGGTCGATCGAGGTCGGCACCGCCGGCGCCGGCGCCCAGCTCGCCGGCCCCGGCACCGGCCGCGCCACCGTCCAGCAGCCGATCGACGCCCGGGTCGCCGTCAAGCCCTCGTTCGAGGTCGGCGACTTCCCGGTGCCCACCGGCCGCGAGGAGGACTGGCGGTTCACCCCGATGCACCGCCTGGGCGGCCTGCACGACGGCACCGCCGCCGAGGCGGCCAAGGGCGAGGACAAGGTCGAGCTGAGCCTGCCGGACGGCGTCACCGCCGAGACCGTCGGCCGCGACGACGCCCGCCTGGGCAAGGCCGGCAAGCCCGTCGACCGGGTCGCCGCGCAGGCGTTCAGCGCCTTCGAGCAGGCGCTCGTCGTCACCGTCCCCCAGGACGCGGTGCTCACCGAGCCGGTCAAGATCGACGTGCACGGCGAGGGCGGCACCCGCTTCGCCCACGTGGTGGTCGACGTCAAGCCGTTCGCCGAGGCCGTCGTGGTGATCAACCACACCGGTACCGGCACCCGGGCCGCCAACGTCGAACTGCTCGTCGGCGACGGCGCCAAGCTCACCTTCGTCTCCGTCCAGGACTGGGACCGCAACGCCGTCCACGTCGCCCAGCAGACCGCGCTGGTCGGCCGGGACGCCTCGCTGAAGTCCGTGGTCGTCACCTTCGGCGGCGACGTCGTCCGGATCCACCCGCGGGTCAACTACGCCGCGCCCGGCGGCGAGGCCGAGCTGTTCGGCCTCTACTTCGCCGACGCCGGCCAGCACCTGGAGCACCGTCTGGTCATCGACCACGACACCCCGCACTGCCGCTCCAACGTGGTCTACAAGGGCGCGCTGCAGGGCCAGGACGCCCACGCCGTCTGGGTCGGCGACGTGCTGATCCGCGCCGCCGCCGAGGGCACCGACACCTACGAGCTCAACCGCAACCTGGTGCTCACCGACGGCGCCCGGGTCGACTCGATCCCCAACCTGGAGATCGAGACCGGCGAGATCGTCGGCGCCGGCCACGCCTCCGCGACCGGCCGCTTCGACGACGAGCAGCTGTTCTACCTGCGGTCCCGCGGCATCCCGGCCGACGAGGCCCGCCGCCTGGTGGTCCGCGGCTTCTTCGCCGAACTCGTCCAGCAGATCGGCGTCGCCGAGATCCAGGACCAGCTGATGGAGAAGATCGAGGCCGAGCTGGAAGCGGCGGTCTGATCCAGATGACCTTCCTCCGTGCCTGCGCGCTGAGCGACCTCCAGGAGGACGTGCCCAAGCGCGTGGACCTCAACGGCGTGCCGGTCTCCGTCGTCCGCACCGACGAGGGGGTGTTCGCGATCAACGACACCTGCTCGCACGCGAACGTCTCGCTCTCCGAGGGCGAGGTCGAGGACTGCATGATCGAGTGCTGGCTGCACGGCTCCAGCTTCGACCTGCGCACCGGCAAGCCCTCCGGCCTGCCCGCCACCAAGCCGGTCGCTGTCTACCCCGTAAAGATCGAAGGGGACGATGTGCTCGTCTCCGTCAACCAGGAGTCCTGAGTACCCATGGCAACGCTTGAAATCCGCGACCTGCACGTCTCCGTCGAGGCCGAGAACGGCCCGCGCGAGATCCTCAAGGGCGTCGACCTGACCGTGAAGCAGGGCGAGACCCACGCGATCATGGGTCCGAACGGCTCCGGCAAGTCCACCCTGGCCTACTCGCTCGCCGGCCACCCCAAGTACACCGTCACCGGCGGCTCGGTGCTGCTGGACGGCGAGGACGTCCTGGAGATGTCCGTCGACGAGCGCGCCAAGGCCGGCGTCTTCCTGGCCATGCAGTACCCCGTCGAGGTCCCCGGCGTCTCGGTGAGCAACTTCCTGCGCACCGCCGCCACCGCCGTCCGCGGCGAGGCCCCCAAGCTGCGTCTGTGGGTGAAGGAGGTCAAGGAGGCGATGGCCGCCCTCCAGATGGACCCGGCCTTCGCCGAGCGCAACGTCAACGAGGGCTTCTCCGGCGGCGAGAAGAAGCGCCACGAGATCCTCCAGCTGGAGCTCCTCAAGCCGAAGATCGCGATCCTCGACGAGACCGACTCCGGCCTGGACGTCGACGCGCTGCGGATCGTCTCCGAGGGCATCAACCGGGTCCGCTCGACCGGCGAGGTCGGCACCCTGCTGGTGACCCACTACACCCGCATCCTGCGGTACATCAAGCCCGACTACGTCCACGTCTTCGCGGGCGGCCGCATCGTCGAGTCCGGCGGTGCCGAGCTGGCCGACAAGCTGGAGAACGAGGGCTACGAGGCGTATGTGAAGGGGGGCGCGTCCGCGTGACGCATCCGTTCACGGGTCTGCTCGACACCGACGCGATCCGCAAGGACTTCCCCATCCTGCAGCGCGTGCTGCACGAGGAGAAGCCGCTCGTCTACCTGGACAACGCGGCCACCTCGCAGAAGCCGCGCCAGGTGCTGGAAGCCCTGACCGCCTACTACGAGCGGCACAACGCCAACGTCCACCGCGGCGTGCACGTGCTCGCCGAAGAGGCCACGGCGCTCTACGAGGGCGCGCGGGACAAGGTCGCGGCCTTCGTCAACGCGCCCAGCCGCAACGAGGTGATCTTCACCAAGAACGCCTCCGAGTCGCTCAACCTCGTTGCCAACATGCTCGGTTGGGCCGACGAGCCGTACCGGGTGGACGCCGACTCCGAGATCGTCATCACGGAGATGGAGCACCACTCCAACATCGTTCCGTGGCAGCTGCTGTCGCAGCGCACCGGCGCGAAGCTGAAGTGGTTCGGGCTCACCGACGAGGGCCGGCTCGACCTCTCCAACATCGACGAGCTGATCACCGAGAAGACCAAGGTGGTCTCCTTCACCCTGGTCTCCAACCTGCTCGGCACCGTCAACCCGGTCGAGACGATCGTCCGCAAGGCCCAGTCGGTCGGCGCGCTGGTCGTCATCGACGCCTCGCAGGCCGCCCCGCACATGGTGCTGGACGTCCAGGCGCTGGAAGCCGACTTCGTCGCCTTCACCGGTCACAAGATGCTCGCCCCGACCGGCATCGGCGTGCTCTGGGGCCGCCAGGAGCTGCTGGAGGACCTCCCGCCGTTCCTCGGCGGCGGCGAGATGATCGAGACCGTCACCATGGGCTCGTCCACCTACGCCCCGGCGCCGCACAAGTTCGAGGCCGGCACCCCGCCGATCGCCCAGGCGGTCGGGCTCGGTGCGGCCATCGACTACCTGTCGGACATCGGCATGGAGAAGATCGCCGCGCACGAGCACGCGATCACCGCGTACGCGGTCGAGCGCCTGCTGGAGGTCCCGGACCTGCGGATCATCGGCCCGCGCACGGCCGTCGACCGCGGCGCCGCGATCTCCTTCACCCTCGGCGACATCCACCCGCACGACGTGGGCCAGGTGCTGGACGAGCAGGGCATCGCCGTGCGCGTCGGCCACCACTGCGCGCGGCCGGTCTGCCTGCGGTACGGAATTCCGGCGACCACGCGGGCGTCGTTCTACCTGTACTCGACGCCGGGCGAGGTCGACGCGCTGATCGACGGCCTGCACCACGTCCGGAACTTCTTCGGCTGACGGGACTGGGCAGGACATGAAGCTCGACTCGATGTACCAGGACATCATCCTGGACCACTACCGCAACCCCCACGGCAAGGGGCTGCGGGACGGCGACGCCGAGGTGCACCACGTCAACCCGACCTGCGGTGACGAGATCACCCTGCGGGTGCGGCTCGACGGCTCGACCGTCGCCGACGTCTCGTACGAGTCCCAGGGCTGCTCGATCAGCCAGGCCAGCGCCTCGGTGCTGAACGACCTGGTCGTGGGCAAGACCGTCGGCGAGGCGCAGACCGTCCAGGAGGCCTTCCTGGAGCTGATGCAGAGCAAGGGCCAGGGCGAGGGCGACGAGGAGGTGCTGGAGGACGCGGTCGCGTTCGCCGGCGTCTCCAAGTACCCCGCCCGGGTCAAGTGCGCCCTGCTCAGCTGGATGGCCTGGAAGGACGCCACCGCCCAGGCGCTCGCCCAGCACCCCGCCGTGAACGACTGACCCGCAGAGGAGGACAGAACAATGAGTGACGAAACCCCCTCCGCTGCGGAGGAGCAGCCGAACGGCGTCGTCATCGTCGGCACCACCGCCGGCACCGTGTCCGTGGAGGACCTGACCGAGGCCCTGATGGACGTCGTCGACCCCGAACTGGGCATCGACGTCGTCAACCTGGGCCTGATCTACGGCATCCACATCGACGAGTCCGACGTGGCCACCATCGACATGACGCTCACCTCGGCGGCCTGCCCGCTGACCGACGTCATCGAGGACCAGGCCAAGACCGCCACCGACGGCCTGGTCCAGGACCTGCGCATCAACTGGGTCTGGATGCCGCCGTGGGGCCCCGACAAGATCACCGACGACGGCCGCGACCAGCTCCGCGCCCTGGGCTTCAACGTCTGACGGCTCGCGCTTCTCGCTTGGGCCGGACTGCTCCGTTGTACTGGAAGCAGTCCGGCCTTCGTTGTTGGCCGGACTTTGTATGGTGGCCCGGTGGAGAACTGGCATTCACCCGGAGCCGCCCGGGCGAGCTTCGCGGCCCGGATCGACGCCGCAATTGTGCAGGCCGGCCGGCCGCCGTTGAAGACTATCGTCGCGACAAGTGCAACCATCCGTGGCGGTGTCGAGCTCAAGAGGTCGACCGTCAGCGCCTGGCGCAGAGGGAAAGGGTTGCCGGAGGGCCTGAACGCCCTTAGGACACTGCTTCTCGTGTTGGACAAGATAGCCGGGGTACGTGGTCGCTTCAGCGATGAGCGTGACTGGGAGCGGCTCTACCGCGCGGCCCAGGAAGAGCCTCCGCAAGCGCCCCGAGGTGAAACCGTAACGGTTCGGGACTTCGAACTGTGGGAGCTCGGTGTACACCGGGCCCGCGCTGGAGATCTCGGATCGGACTTCCCTGCCTACATCGGACGGGACATCGATGTTCGGGTCCGTGCGGCACTTGGGGAGGCGGCGGCCACCGGAGGGATGATCCTTCTCAGCGGGGACTCGACGACCGGCAAGACGCGCATGGGGTACGAAGCCCTTCTAGCGGTACTCCCCGACGCTCAGTTGCTCGTACCGAGCGGCTCCCTGGAACTCGCTGACCTGATCCGTAGCTTGCCCCGTACTCGGCTGGGTCCCACTGGGACTCCACGAGTTCTCTGGCTCGACAACCTTGAGAAGTACCTTCCACCGCCCGGCCTCGACATGAACGGCCTCCGGGCGCTGCGTCGGGCTGGATTGGTTGTTTTCGCCACCATGAGGTTGGCATTCCGCCAACAGCATGTGGAGAGTGGTACTGGTCTGGACATTCTGAGGTCCTGCGTGGAGTTCAGTGTCGAACGGCTGTGGTCCGAGGCCGAGCTTGCGCGGGTGCGCGAGCAACTGGTGATCGTCCCCGACAGTCGGCTGGAGGATGCTCTTGGACATGTGGCTGACCATGGAATTGCGGAGTACCTCGCCGCAGGCCCGGAAATCTGGCGTGAATTGGCCCAGGCATCTCGGGTGAGCGGCAATCCACGGGGAGCCGCTCTGGTGCAGAGCGCTATTGGTCTCGCCCTTGCGGGTGCGCCCATGCCGCTGCGACTGGACGTCCTGGAGCAAGTCCATGAGATCTACCTTCCCGGGAGCAACAAGGCGCTTCTGGCTCCGGAGAGCTCTGAAGCCGCTGTTCGGTGGGCAACGGAGGTGCGGTACGGCGTGACGGCACCGCTCCTGCCCGACGGACCAGGGGTCCGTCCGTTCGACTATCTGGTCGATGCGACGCTGCGCGAGCGCGGTGTTGGGCCGTCCTTGGTGCCGGATCCGATCTGGCGAACCGCCCTCGGCCTTGCCGTGAACGCCGGAGACCGGTTCAACATCGCGCTGGCCGCCTACATGAACGACTTGCCGTCCGTTTCAGAGGACGCGCTGCTTCCGCTGGTCGACGCAGGTGATCTCGGTGCCATGCGCGGGCTGGCAGAGATCCTCCGCCCGAGCGATCCCGAGGCTGCGCGAGGGGTGCTGCAGCGGGCAGTTGATCTGGGGGACGAGGTCGCCATGAGGCTCATGGGCAATCACTTCGTCTTCCAGTACAAGTATGACGAAGCTGACGAGTGGTTCCGACTCGCGGCCGAGGCCGGAGACGAAGAGGCACACGCGTACTTCCACAAGCCAGGTGTCTATGACCAGCCGGAAAAAGGGCGGAGCTGGTATGACAGGGAGTGGGACGAGGAGGATGACACTCCTTGGAGTCCCACTCGGCGCACCTTGGCAGTACTTCTCGCCCAGCTCGAGATCCTCGGTGACATGGTTAACGAGAGTGTGCGGGAAGCGGGTGACTGTCCGGTCGAGATCGACGGTGAGTGGTACTTCGTCCTGGACGAGTTGCCGTCCCAGACGTGGCGGATGGACGGGGCGTGGCGGCGGCAATTCGTGCGCTGTTTCGATGATCTCGCCGACGACATCCGGGGCGGTCGGCTGCCGTCGCCACGCTGTACCGGTGAGGAGATGGCACTGCACCTCTGTCTCCAGTACGCATCATCGATGACCCTGGACGAGCCGGACTTCGTTGCCGAGATCACGGCGGGAATCCCGGCTGACGAAGAAGACTACGACTGGCGGACCTGCTCCGACCTTCTTTTCGAGGATCACGACGTCCTCTTCCTCTACGATCCCTGGCTCAGCTCAGTGGCGGACCCTCGCAGTTCGCTGCATCACCAGATGGGCATTGCCTATCTGCAGCCGGAAGAATGGTTCAAGCCGTTCCGATCCGAGAACGCCCGCGATCCTGAGCGCGGTCACCGGCGCTGAGGTCCGCAGCGTCCAGCCTGGAATTCCAGGCAACGGCCTCTGACCTCGCTCGATGCATCATGCCGCGGGTGAGGGATCGCCTCTGCACTGCGAGGCCTGGTGTGCTTCCGATCGGTCGGAGGCACACCAGGTCCTTTGACGGAGTGCTAGGAGAGCACTAAATGAATCTGACACCGCTGGCTCTGGTCGCCTTGGCGGCCCCGGTGCTCATCGCCGTGGTCCTCTGTTTTGGCCTGCTTGCGGCGCTGCGAGGCACCAGCGCTGCGCACCGGGTACAGCTGTTCACAGCCTTCTGTGAGGCTGTTGGTCGGGTCTCGATCGGCCGTCGTGCTCGAGTACTCGTTGGGGCGAGGCCTACCGAAGGTGGAGGACTTCCGCGGCGAGGGTGAGGACCGTTCGCGGTGACGCCGCTGCCCGGGACTTCTTCGTGAAGTCCCGGGCAGCGGCGTTTCGTGCGTGGGGTCAGGACTGCTTGGGTTTGCGGGCGACGGCTATCGCCAGGGCCGTGCAGAGGGCGGCGGCGATGGCGGCGAAGCCGCTGACGGCGGGGAGGAGGCCGTAGTGCTGGACCAGGGCGCCGACGGCGACGATGGGGAGGGAGCTGCCGAGGTAGACGATGATCCACAGGGAGCTGAGCTCGGAGCCTCGGCGTTCCGGGTTCATCGCGGCGACGGCGGTGGTGAAGAGGGAGCGGAAGGCCACGCCCTGGCAGATGCCGCCGAGGACGCTGCCGATGAAGAGCAGGGCCGGGGTCTCGGTGTACTGGGCGGCGACGACCAGGGCGAGGCCGGCGGCGAGGCCGCCCATGCCGAGGGCGATGACCAGGCGGTCGGAGGTGGGCGGGACGAGGAGCTGGGCCAGTGCGGACGAGCCGAGCAGCAGGGCGGCCACGATCGCGCCGGTCAGGTGCGAGGAGGTGTGCAGCAGCTTGGCGGAGAAGGCCGGGGCGAGCGCCAAGTAGACGCCGAACACCGCGTACGAGATGAAGCCGGCCGAGGCGGCGAGCAGGAACTCGCGGCGGCCGGTGCGGGGCAGGGCGAGCCGGCGGGGGCGCAGGTGGGCCGGGGTGGTGATGCGGGGCGGGGTGGCCGGCGGGCGGTTGCGGCCGGGCATCCGCGGGTGGACGAGGGCCAGCGGCACGCAGAGCGCCAGCAGGGCGATGGCGTGCAGCAGGAAGGGCGTCAGCAGCGGGTCCGTGCCGTTGGCGAGCAGGGCGCCGACCACCGGGCCGAGCGCGACGCCGCCGGCGGAGCAGGCCAGGGTGAGCTTGGCGGCGAGCGTCGGGTGGTCGGGCAGCAGGTCGCCGAGGGCGGCCCCGGCGGCGCCGGTGGACAGGCCGACGGCGATGCCCTGGACGGCCCGGCCGGCGGCGAGCTGCCAGAAGCTGCCCGAGGTGGCGAACACGACGTCGCCGGCGGCGGCCAGGGCGACGGCGGGCAGGATCAGGGCGCGGCGGCCGAGGTGGTCGGACCAGTGGCCGACCACGGCGAGCACGGGGACCAGCGCGAACACGTAGATCGTGAAGAGGATCGTGGTGTCGAGCGGGCCGAGGCCGAGGCGCTGCTGGAGGAGCGGGTAGATCGGCGTCGCCAGGTTGGCACCGATCAGCATCAGCAGCAGGGCGGCGGCGACCAGGCCGACGCGGACACCGCGCAGCGCGTTCCAGCGGCTGACCGCGGCGAGCTGGAGCTGGGCGCGGGGCGCGAGCTCCAGGGGAAGCAGGGCCTCCGAGAGTCGGCGTCCGTCGAGCTGCGCGGTGCGCAGGCCGGAGCCGGCGGGGGAGAGGTCCGCCATGTAAGGGATCTCCTGTGGCAGGGCACCACCGGGTCGGCGGGGTGTGCCGGCGCGCCCGTCCTGAGGCGCTGTGGTGGTGGCCGAGGTGCGGGGCTCCCTGGTGGAGCGGGTGAGCTGAGTGGGCCCCTCCTGCCCGGTGTCGGGCGGGGAGGGCGAAGGGCTTCATTGCCCGGTGGCCCGCGCGGGGTGTGCACGGTGCCAATGCGAAGGATAAAGGGTGGGCGCACGGTTGCGGCGCGCGCCCCTTGAGGCCGGGCATCGGGGGTGCCCGGCCTATACGCTGAGGTGGTGGATCGGGACGCTGAGCTGATAGGCGGACCGCTGGCTGAGGGAGAACGCACAACGATGGCCGGACGACGTCGGAAGAACGCCGGGGCTTCGCCGGGAGAGAGTGCGGCCGAGCCGGTTCTGCCCGCCGACCTGGAGCTTCAGGACCTCTACGGGGCGTTCGCCGCGCACGGGCTGGACGACGAGGACCTGGACGACGCGGCGGTCCTGGTACCGCCGGTGAAGCTGCCCGCCGAGGAGGAGCTGGCCGCCCTGGCGAAGGCCGTGCCGATGTTCGGGTACGCGCTGGCGCTGGCCCGCTGGGCCGCCCCGCACCGGGTGGTGGACGAGTTCGGCGACCTGGTGGAGGAGGACCGGGCGCCGGCGGCGCAGCTGCTGGGCCTGGCGCCCGCCGAGGGGGAGGTGCCGGAGGAGGCGGAGGTCGAGGCGATGCGGGCCTGGTCGCTGGCCTGTGACCTGGACCTGGTGGAGATCGGGACGACGGCGGCCGGTGAGCACGTCGCCGTGCCGGGCCCGGATCTGGAGCCCGCCGAGGAGGGTGACCCGGAGACCGTCCTGGAGCTGTGGCTGACCGCCGCCGGGATCGTCCGGGAGCTGGCCGTGGAGGCCGACTCGCTGCCGGAGGAGGAGGCCGTGCGGGCCGCCGAGGCCGGGGAGGCCGGGGAGGCCGTGGAGGGCGGGGAGGAGGACGAGGACGCCCTGAGCGAGGTCGAGGAGGCCCGGGACGCCGCCGCCGAGCTGTTGGACGAGGCGTTGCAGGTGCTGTACGAGACCACCGCCTTCGCCGATCCGGGCAACGAGACCGTGCCGCTGGGCGTGCTGGCCGCGCTGCTGGTGGTGCCGGAGGGCGAGGAGCCGAGCGAGGAGCTGCTGGGCGACATCACCGATGTGATGGTCGCACTGGACCCGATGCTGGGCGACCTGGCCGAGCTGGGCCTGCTGGAGTACCGGCCGATCGACCCGGAGCTGTTCGACGAGGAGGAGGGCCCGGAGGGCGAGGAGCCCGCCCTCGTCGGCGAGGCGCCGCTGGACGATGAGGAATCGGCGCGCTTCGGGCTCGTCCGGCTCACCCCGCTCGGCCAGTACGGCATCCGGCAGTGGCTGCTGGAGGACGGCTACGACGCGCCGCTGGTCGGCGAGCTGGCCCAGGGCGACGCGGCCGAGCTGCTGCGCGCGGTGTGCGAGGCCGCCAACGTGCTGCCGGACGAGGAGCTGCGGGTCTGGATCACCGGCCGGGAGCCGGTGGCGGCGGCGCGCGAGCTGCTGGCGGCGGCGCGCGGCGACGACGCGTACGCCCCGATGCGGCGGATGCTCGGCGTCTCGGCGCTGAACATGCTGGGCGCGGCCGCCGAGCCCGCCGTGCGCGACGTGCTGGACGACCCCGAGCTGGGCGGCGCCGCCCGGGCCTGGCTGACCTCGAAGGGAGCGACGGACGTGCCGGTACCGGAGCGGACGATGGCACTGTGGACGGTGGTCGACACCTTCGCCGCCCAGCTGCTGGACAGCGGCGGCGACGCCGAACTGCTGCGCGAGCTGATCGCGGACCTGCCGGTGACCGGCAACCCTGCGTCCTACTTCGGCGAGCTCTGGCGGGTCGACCACCCGTACACGGCGGACGTCCTGGAGGCCGTCGGGGAGCTGCACCTGGACCGGGCGGTGGCCAAGGAGGCGCGCAAGGCGGCCTTCAAGGCGCGGTCCAAGGGCTGACGGGCCGACGGGGGGGGGCTTCGGGGGGCCGACGGGGCTTCGACGGGCTGATGGGCCGGCGGGTCAGGGGAGATCGAGGGAGCCGTCCTCGGCGAAGGGGAAGAACGGGTTGTGGGCCAGCTCCCAGAGGTGGCCGTCCGGGTCCTCGAAGTAGCCGGAGTAGCCGCCCCAGCTGGTCGGGACCGGCGGCTTGACCACCACGGCGCCGGCCTCGACCGCCGTCTTCAACGCGGCGTCCACCAGCGCGGGGGACTCCAGGTTCACTGCGAGGGTGACGCCGCGGAAGGCTGGCTCACCGGTGGCGGGCACGCCCGCGTCCGCGGCCAGCTCCTCGGTGGGGAAGAGGCCGAGCGCCGAGTCGGCGGTGCGGAACCAGACGATCTCCGGACTGGAGGCGGAGGACCGCCGCCAGCCCAGGTCCTCGTAGAAGCGGGCGCTGCGGTCGAGGTCGGAGACCCCGAGGGTGACGATGCTGATCCGGGCCGGGAAGCTGCTGTCTGCTGTCATGCCGCCAGGGTAGGGAGGGCGGCTGACAACCGCGCGTCCTGACACGGCCGGTGCCGGCCGGCAACCAGCAGTCCTGACACGGCCCGGGCCCGTCGGCGGCCGGGCGTCCCGACGCGGCCTGCGCCGGTGCCCGGTACCCGAGCTGATGACCCGGCAGGTCCCGGGCACTAAGGTGGCGTCGGCGGTGCGGGCGCGAGGACTCGGGGGTGCGGCACAGGATGATGCGGGAGAGTGGCGGCAGGCCCCCGGAGTGGAACGTCGGGCGGACGGACCCTGCGCGCGTCCCGGACCCGAGGAGCAAGGAGGAGCGTCTCGCCGCGGTGGAGGACTTCTCCCGCCGGACGGTGGCCGCGGCCGACTTCCCGGTGTACGGCGTGGTCGCGGGGCTGTCGCGCGGGGGCGGCGGGACGGGCGGCTGGGGCGAGGCGCTGGCCGCCTTCGAGACCTCCGGTGGCGAACTCGCCTGGGTCGAGGTGCAGTCCGGCGACTGGAGCTCGGTGGCCGGCCCGTACGTCAGCGTGCGCACCTACCGGCCGGACGCGGAGCGCGGCGAGGACCTGCCCGAGCTGGAGGACGTGGTCGAGGACGAACGGGACCGGGTCTACGACCACCTGGGGGTCGACGAGGGCGACGGGCCGGGCCGGGTGCGGGCGTTGCGTGAGTGGATCACCGTGGACGGCGAGCCGTACCCGGTGGAGGTGCACGAGGACCGGCCGGTGCTCTGGCCGGGCGCATCGGCCGCCGACGGGGCTGCACCGGTCTGGGCCGGGCGGCTGCGGATCGGCGGGCTGACCGTGACGGTGTGCGGGCGCGGGGTGCCGCCCGGCGGCGTGGAGCTCGGCGGGATCGCGGACTTCGAGCCGTACCTGCGCGGCCGGGCCGAGCTGTTGGGCGAGCTGGCCGCCCGGCGGGCCCGGCAGGTCCCGGTGGAGGAGCGTGAACTGCCGCCCGCCGTCGGGCTGGAGGCGCACCGGGAGCTGATCGCGCAGAGCGTCGCCGCGTCCGCCGCCGTCGAGGCGCAGGTCCGGGCCGGGCGGACGCCGCGGCGCCCGCGCGGGGACGCCTACGAGGTGCGCTGGGAGGTGGCGGTGCGCCAGCAGATGCGGCTCGCCACCGAGAACCGGGAGGAGGCGGTGACGGCGCTGACCGCGATGGTCAACCACCTCAACCGGCTTGCCCGGCACACGCATTGGCTGATCGGTACGCCGGAGGGCGGGGCGGCCGTCGAGGAGGTCGTCCGGTACACGGTGTTCGCCAGTGAGGTGGCGAGCCTGCCGGCGCAGCGGGCCTGGGAGCAGCTCGGGCGGGAGCGGCGGGGCGGCGGGCCGGAGGTCTGGGAGGAGCACCGGCTCGCCGAGCAGCTGTGGCTGTCGGCCTGGGAGCAGTGGCGGACGACGCGGTCGGGGTGACCCTCGGCAGGGCGTCGTGGGTCGGGGTGGCCCTCGGCAGGGCGTCGTGGGTCGGGGTGGCCCTCGGCGGGGCGTCTCAGGCAAAGCGGAGGTCATGTGTCGGTCATCGGTTGGCAAATGGCCGCCTGGGCGTGAGGTGGGCGTCATGCCTGGTTCATCCCCGCGGCGGAGTCTGCTGGGCGTCGACGCCCCGTCTCGACGCCCCGCCCGCCGGGCACCGGGCCCGCCCCCGGTCCGGCGGCCGATTCCTCAGGAGTTGCTGCCATGCCGCTGTCCCGCCGGGACTTCGTCAACCGTTCCACCCTCGTCGGGGCCGGCGTGCTGATCGCCGGCAGCGCGGAGGCGCTGGCCAGCGCCCCGGGCGCGATCGCCGCCCCGGCCGGCGGCGAGCTGCCGGCCGCGTCCGCGGCGGGTGACACCGGTGCGGTGCGCGCCGCCATCGGCTACGGCCCGCTGGTGCAGGACCCGGCCGGGCTGCTGTCGCTGCCCAAGGGCTTCGCGTACAAGGTCGTCAACCGCGCCGGCGTCACCCGGCTGCGCACCGGCGAGTTCACCCCGAGCAACCACGACGGCACCTCCGCCTTCGAGGACGAGCGCGGCGGCAACCTGATGGTCGTCAACCACGAGCTGTCCGGCGCCCGCGCCAACTGGCCGTACCCGGTGCCGCTGACCGAGGGCCACGTCTACGACCCGGGCGCGGCCGGCGGCTGCACCATCGTGCACGCCAAGCGGAACGGCTCGGTCGAGCAGTGGGTCGGCATCGCCGGCACCTCCACCAACTGCGCGGGCGGCGTGACCCCGTGGGGCACCTGGCTGTCCGGCGAGGAGACCGAGGACAAGGCCGGCAAGAACGGCTTCACCAAGGACCACGGGTACATCTTCGAGGTCGACCCGTTCGACGACGACTACAACCGCGACCCGCAGCCGGTGAAGGCCTTCGGCCGGTACGCGCACGAGGCCGTCGTGGTGGACCCGAAGCGCGGCCACGTCTACCTGACCGAGGACGCCTCGAACCCCAACGGCCTGCTGTTCCGCTGGACCCCGCCGGCCGGCTTCAAGCACGGCCGCTACCAGCTGCGCAAGCTGGCCGCCGACGCGGGCGTGCTGGAGGCCTTCAAGGTGTTCGACGCCCAGGGCAAGTTCGTCGACGACCTCTCCCGTGCCACCAAGGTCGGCACCACCTACGGCGCGGACTGGGTCAAGGTCCAGGACCGCGACGCCAGGACCGTCTCGATCCGCAAGCAGTTCAAGGACGGCGAGGTCACCCGCGCCCGCAAGCTGGAGGGCATGTGGTGGGGTGACGGCGGCTTCTACTTCGTCTCCAGCTTCGCCCGCTCGGAGAGCCCGGTGCAGCACGACGGTCAGGTCTGGTTCTACAACCCGACCCGCCGCACCATCACCCTGAAGGTGCTGCTCGGCGTCAACACCGACGTCTGGGGCGACCACGACAACTTCGACGGCCCGGACAACATCACCGTCTCGCCGTACGGCGGCATCGTGATCGCCGAGGACGGCGAGGGCGTGTCGCACCTGTTCGGCGCCACCGAGGACGGGCTGACCTACTCCATCGCCCGCAACGAGCTGAACATCGGTACCGCCGAGAAGCCGGAGTTCAGCGAGTTCACCGGGGTGACCTTCTCGGACGACGGCAAGACCCTCTTCGCCAACATCCAGACCCCGGGCATCCAGCTGGCCATCACCGGCCCGTGGCACCGGCTGAACGAGCACAAGCGCGGCCAGGGCTACGGCGAGTGACGTAGCGGGTGTCGAAGGGGCTGCCCGCGGTCATTCGTCCGCGGGCAGCCTCAGTTGCAGCATCGCCAGCAGGCGCTGCTGCGGCTGGGCGAGGTCGATGCCGGTCAACTGCTCGGCGCGGCGCACCCGGTAGCGCAGGGTGTTGGGGTGGATGTGCAGGGCGTCCGCGGCGACCCGGACCTCGCCGAGCGCGTCCAGCCAGGCCAGCACCGACTCGGCGAGCCGGGTGCCGTGCCGGCGGTCGTACGCGGCGAGCGCGGTGAGCCGGGGGTCGCGCAGGCCGGAGCGCTCCTGGAGCAGCGCGAGCATCTCGCTGACCAGCACCTCGGCCTGGACGTCGATCAGCGCCGCCACGTCGAGGTCCACCCCGCCGCGGCTCATCGCGTCCAGGATGCGGTCCGCCTGCGCGCGGGAGTCCGGCACCTGGGCCAGGCCGTCCACGGTCGAGCCGATCGCGGCGCGCAGCGGGACGCCGAGGTGCTCCCGGGCGGCAGCCACCACCTCGTCCGCCCAGCCGCGCACGGTGGCCATCGGCAGGCCGGGCGGGAGTTCGGGCAGCAGCACGTACACCCGGGACTCGATCGGGGCGAGCAGGGCGGTGCGGTGCCGGGCGGCGGTGTGCACCGAGATCAGGCCGGTGACGTCGGAGCGGTGCAGCGCCTCGGTGGTGTGCGCGCCGTAGGCGAGCACGGTGGCCGGGCGGCGCAGGTCCAGACCCAGGTGGGTGGCGAGCGACTGCGGGCCGGTGGAGCCCTCCAGCAGGCCGGTGAGCAGCGTCCGGGTGAGCCGCATGTCGGCGGACAACTCGCGTCGGCGGCGCACCAGTTGGGCGGCGGCCACCCGGGCGGCGCCGACCAGGGCCTGATCGGCGAGCGGCGCCAGCGGCTGCGCCCCCTCCTGCACCCAGATGGTGCCGAGCGGCTGCGCCCCGGCCCGGATGCCGATCGCCAGGCGGCGGCGCAGGCCGAGTTCGGGGTGCGGTTCGACCGCGATCGGGGCGTCCGAGGTGCGCAGGTGCTGGAAGATGCCCCACTCGCGGAGCTTGGACAGGTACGGCTCGGGGCCCTGCCAGCCGAGGATGGAGAGCCGGCGCAGGTCGTCGACCTCGTCCGAGTCGGAGGAGCGGGAGTACGCCAGCACCCGGCTGGAGGTGTCCTCGATCGAGACGATGCCGTTGGTGAGCACGGCGACCGTCTGGGCGAGGGAGAAGAGGTCGCCTGCGTTGGGTTCGGGGGCGCCGGGGGTGTCCGGGGCGTCCGGGCCGGCGATGATCGCGCGGGCCAGCGAGTCGAGGTGCTCCCAGCGGGTCTCGCGGCGGACCGAGAGCAGGGCGACGCCCGCCTCGGTGGCGGCCTCGCGCAGTGCGTCCGCCTGGCCGGGGCCGTCCAGCTTGACCGCGACCGCCGCGGCGCCGGCCCGTCCGGCGGCGCGCAGGGCGGGGAGGGCGGCGCGGCCGCGGGCGCCGATCGCGAGGACGAGTTCGCCGGGGGCGGCGGTCGGCGGGTCCTCCGGGTCGAGGATCGCGACGTCGCGGACCGGGACGTCCAGGCCCTGCGGGGCGGCCTGGAGTTCGACCAGGGGTTCGCCGAGGGACATCAGCAGCCGGCGGAGCGGGAGGCCGGAGGTGGGCGGGAGTCCGGGGGAGCTTGGGAGGCCGGGGGTCGTCATCGGGCCTCCTTCATCCGCTCGGACAATGCCGTGTGGTTGATTTTAGCCGGGCGGACAGAGTCGCGGCCCGGCTTTCGTAAATAGTTGACTCTGACTATTCAGGAGTGGATAGTCAGTACTGACCAAGAGATGAGGACGTCTCGTGGCGAAGCGACGCAAGGTGTCGAACCCGCTGGCCCTCGCGGTCCTGGCCGAACTCGTGGCCGGGCCGATGCACCCGTACGAGATGGGGCGCCGGCTCAAGGAGCACGGCAAGGACCGCAACATCAAGTACAACCGCAGCTCGCTGTACATGGTCGTGGAGCAGCTGCGGAAGGCCGGGTTCGTCGCCGAACAGGAGACCGTCCGCGACACCCAGCGACCGGAGCGCACCGTCTACGCCGTCACCCCCGAGGGCCGGGCGGAGCTCACCGACTGGATGCGCGAACTCGTCGCCGAACCGCAGCACGAGTACCCCGCGTTCGGGGTCGCGCTGTCGCTGCTCATGGTGGTCCCGCCGGCCGAGGCCGTGGAACTGCTGGAACAGCGGCGGGCCGCGCTGGCCGCCGAGGTGGCGGGCATCCGGGCGGCCCTGCGGAAGGCCTCGGACGACGGCGTGGCCTGGATCTTCCTGATCGAGGAGGAGCACCGGGTCGGCGCGCTGGAGGCCGAGGGCCGCTTCGTCGAGCACCTCGTCGGTCGACTCAAGGAGCCGGAGTTCATCCGGACCTGGCACGAGATCTTCGGGAGTCTGGAATGAGTACGAGCAACGGGGAGAAGAGGGCCCTCGTCATCGGCGGCGGCATCGCCGGGCCGGTGACGGCACTGGCCCTGCGCAAGGCCGGCGTCGAAGCCGTCGTCTTCGAGGCCTACGAGTCCTCCGCCGAGGGCATCGGCGGCACCTTCATGATCGCCCCCAACGGGCTCGACGCCCTGGCGACCGTCGGGCTCGGGGCGGAGGTCGGCGCGATCGGACAGCCGATCGGCCCGATGCTGATCGAGGACGGCCGGGGCGGCGTGCTGGCCGAGTTCGCCGGCCTCCCCGACCTGCCGCCCGGCCGGGTCATGCGCCGCGCCGAACTGTACGAGGTGCTCCAGCGGCGGCTGCGCGAGAGCGGCATCGAAGTCCGCTACGGCAAACAGCTGGTCGGCGCCGAGGAGGGCGCCGACGGCATCACCGCCCGCTTCGCCGACGGCGACACCGCCGCCGGCGACCTGCTGATCGGCACCGACGGCACCCGCTCCACCGTCCGCACCCTGATCGACCCGGCCGCACCCGGCGCGCAGTACACCGGCCTGCTCGGCGTCGGCGGCTACAGCCCGCACCGGCTGCCCGGCCGGGCTGGACGCGGCGAGACCATGCACTTCGCCAACGGCGCCCGCGCCTTCTTCGGCTACTGGGGGCTGCCGGACGGCGCCGGGACGGCCTGGTTCAGCAACATCCCGCAGCCCGAACAGCTGACCGCCGAGCAGGTCCGCGCCGTCAGCCCGGAGGAGTGGCTGCGCCGGGTCCGCGACCTGCACGCCGACGACCTGCCCGCCCGGGACGCGCTGCGCGAGGCCGCCGCCGACACCGTCGAGGTCTTCCCGCGGCTGGAGATCATGCCGTCCGTCCCGCACTGGTACCGCGGCCGGATGGTGCTGGTCGGCGACAGCGCGCACGCCCCCTCCAACAGCTCCGGCCAGGGCGTCTCGCTGGCCGTCGAGAGCGCCGTCGAACTCGCCCGCTGCCTGCGGGACCTGCCCGACCACACCGCCGCCTTCGCCGCCTACGAGGCGCTGCGCCGGCCCCGGGTCGAGAAGATCGCCGCCAACGCGGCGCGCACCAACAACCAGAAGTCCTCCGGGCCGGTCGGCCGGGCGCTGTTCCGGCTGCTCGCGCCGATCGCGATGCGGACCTTCCTGAGCCCGGAGAAGATGCTCCGCCCGGTGCACGGCCACCGGATCGACTGGGACCGGCCGGTGCTCCCGGTGGCCTCCGGCGCGACGGGCCGTCAACGGCGCGCCGTGACCGCGCCGTGACTGCGCCGTGACCCCTTCGTCGGGCCGGACAACGCCGTACGGGGGAATTTAGCCGCCCGGCCAATCAAGTGGCCCCAGGGGCAGGAATAGCGTTCGTGCTGTGGCCGACGTGCGACCCACGCCGGCATCCCCCCGCATCAACGAAGGAGAGCGTGCGCTCTATGGACGCTGTGACCCAGGTCCCCGCGCCGGTGAACGAGCCGGTCCACAGCTACGCCCCGGGCAGCCCGGAACGGGCCCGTCTGGAGGCCAAGCTGAAGGAGCTGGGCGGCCAGGAGCCGGTCCAGCTGACCATGACGATCAACGGTGAGCACCGCATGGGCGGCGGCGCCGAGATCCACGTCGTCCAGCCGCACAACCACGCGGCGAGGCTCGGCACCCTGCGCAACGCCACCCAGGCCGACGCGCAGGAGGCCATCGACACTGCCCTGGCCGCGGCCCCGGCCTGGCAGGCGCTCTCCTTCGACTCCCGCGCCGCGATCTTCCTCAAGGCCGCCGACCTGCTGGCCGGCCCCTGGCGCGAGACCCTGGCCGCCGCCACCATGCTCGGCCAGTCCAAGACCGCCCAGCAGGCCGAGATCGACACGCCCTGCGAGCTGGTCGACTTCCTGCGCTTCAACGTGCACTTCGCCCGCCAGATCATGGCCGAGCAGCCGATCTCCTCGGACGGCGTGTGGAACCGCAGCGACCACCGCCCGCTGGAGGGCTTCGTCTACGCGATCACCCCGTTCAACTTCACCGCGATCGCCGGCAACCTGCCGACCGCGCCCGCGCTGATGGGCAACGTGGTGCTCTGGAAGCCGTCCCCGACCCAGCAGTACTCCGCGCACCTGCTGATGCAGCTGCTGGAGGAGGCCGGCCTGCCCAAGGGCGTCATCAACATGGTGACCGGCGACGGCCTGGACGTCTCCGCCGTGGCGCTCAAGCACCCGGCGCTGGCCGGCATCCACTTCACCGGCTCCACCGCCACCTTCCAGCACCTGTGGCGCTCCGTCGGCGAGAACATCGCCGGCTACCGCACCTACCCGCGGATCGTCGGCGAGACCGGCGGCAAGGACTTCCTGGTCGCCCACCCGTCCGCCGACCCGGCCGTGCTGAAGACCGCGATGACCCGCGGCGCCTTCGAGTTCCAGGGCCAGAAGTGCTCGGCGCTCTCCCGCGCCTACGTCCCGGCCTCGATCTGGGCCGGCCTCAAGGACGAGTTCGCCGCCGAGGTCGACGGCCTCACCATGGGCGACGTCACCGACCTGGCGAACTTCATGTCCGCCGTCATCGACGACCGCGCCTTCGCCAAGAACAAGGCCGCCATCGACCGCGCCCAGGCCGACCCCGCGGTCGAGGTCCTGGCCGGCGGCACCTACGACGACTCGGTCGGCTACTTCGTCCGCCCGACCGTCCTCGTCTGCGAGGACCCGGCGTCCGAGTACTTCCGCGAGGAGTACTTCGGCCCGATCCTCGCCGTGCACGTCTACCAGGACGACAAGTACGACGAGATGCTGGCCCAGATGGAGTCGGCCTCCGCCTACGGCCTGACCGGCGCGATCATCGCCCAGGACCGCGCGGCCGCCCAGGACGCCATGCACAAGCTGCGCTTCGCGGCCGGCAACTTCTACATCAACGACAAGCCGACCGGCGCCGTCGTCGGCCAGCAGCCCTTCGGCGGCGGCCGGGCCTCCGGCACCAACGACAAGGCCGGTGCCAAGCAGAACCTGGCGCGGTGGACCTCGACCCGCTCGGTCAAGGAGACCTTCGTCCCGCCGACGGACTACCGCTACCCGCACATGGGCTGAGTGCCCCTCCCGACCGTTCCGGTTGCCTGACCGTCCCGGTCACGTGGCCGCGCCGGTCACCCGACCGTTCCAGTCACCCGACCGTTCCGGTCGCCTGACCACTCCGGTCACCCGCGACGCCCGGCCCCGCAGCCGGGCGTCGCCCGCCCGGGGGGGGGGGGCGCCGGCGCGCCCCCCCCCCCCCCCCCCCCCCCCCCCCCCCCCCCAGAAGAACACCCACCCCC
>NZ_JBHWIO010000007.1:86510-132364 GCF_042732075.1 Kitasatospora sp. NPDC059812 | reverse complement strand
TCCATTGTCGTCGGCAGACTCCGCCGCGCCGCCCCGACCCGTCCCACGCCCCCCCGCGCGCCCCCGCCCGCGTCGCGCGCGGTCCCCGCGCCCCCCCCCCCGCCGCCCCGGCCCCCCTTCTGCCACCCTTAGAAGCACCAGCTCCAGGAGTCACGATGCTCCGTTCCGCCCTTCTCGCGGCCTCCCGGTCGCCGCAGGTCCGCACCGTGGTCGAGAAGTTCCCGCCGACCCACGCGATAGTCGAGCGCTTCGTCGCCGGTGATGTCCTCGACGACGCCGTCACCGCCACCGACGACCTGATCGCCACCGGCCGCAAGGTCACCCTCGACCACCTCGGCGAGGACACCCAGGACGCCGCCCAGGCCGCCGGCACCGCCGAGGCCTACGAGCACCTGCTCACGGCGCTCAAGGAGACCGGCCTCGCGGCCGGCGCCGAGGTGTCGGTCAAGCTGTCGGCCGTCGGCCAGTTCCTCCCGGTGGACGGCGAGAAGATCGCGCTGGAGAACGCCCGCCGCATCTGCGAGGCCGCCGCCGACGCCGGCACCACGGTGACCCTCGACATGGAGGACCACACCACCACCGACTCCACCCTCGCCATCGCGCGCGAGCTGCGGGCCGACTTCCCCTGGCTGGGCGTCGTGCTCCAGGCCTACCTGCGCCGCACCGAGGCCGACTGCCGCGAGTTCTCCGGCCCCGGCTCGCGCGTGCGCCTGTGCAAGGGCGCCTACAAGGAGCCCGAGTCGGTCGCCTTCCAGGGCAAGCACGACGTCGACCTCGCGTACGTCCGCGCGCTCAAGGTCCTGATGGCCGGCGAGGGCTACCCGATGATCGCCTCGCACGACCCCAACATGATCAAGATCGCCGGCCAGCTCGCCCAGTGGAACGGCCGCAAGCGCGACTCCTTCGAGTACCAGATGCTGTTCGGCATCCGCCCCGAGGAGCAGCTGCGCCTCGCCGGCGAGGGCAACACCATGCGCGTGTACCTGCCCTACGGCCAGGAGTGGTACGGCTACTTCATGCGCCGCCTCGCCGAGCGCCCGGCCAACCTCACCTTCTTCCTGCGCGCCATGGCCACCCGCGGCTGACCCGCGCGCACCCGCACGACGACGGCCCGCACCCCCGGTGGAAGGGGGGTGCGGGCCGTTTGTCGCGTTCCCGGGACTTCTAGAGGAAGTCCTTGGTGTCCAACTCGAACTCGAACGGGGCGGGGAGGGCGAGCGGTTCGCCGAAGGCTGCCAGGTGCACCTCGGTGTACTCGTCGCGGTGGGGATTGCTGAAGAGGCTGACCTGGGCCCGCTCGCGGTCGATCAGGAGGTACAGCGGGATCGCGGCGCGGGCGTAGCAGTGGCGTTTGGCGATGCGGTCCTGGTCGGGCTTGCTGGAGGTGACCTCCGCGACCATCGCGACGCCGTCGGGCTCCATCCAGGGCGGCGCGTCGCGGAAGAGGCGGAGTTCCTCCGGGACGAACGTGGCGTCCGGGATGACGTGGTCGGAAGGGTGTCCTCCGTGGCTGGCGAGGCGAAGGCCTTTGTTGGCGGACATCTGCATATCCGCAGCCGCCCTGTGGAACACCTGGTCGGTTACGTGGCTGAGGAGGTCCTCGTGATCGCCGTCGGGGGGAAGCCCGATCAGGATCTCGCCGGCGACAAGTTCGGCTCGAAGGCCTTCGGGAGTGTCCAGAGCCAGGAAGAGTTCCAGCAGGATGGCGCTATCCGCCGTGTTCATGAGCAACCCCTTGGTTGGACGCGCCAACAGAATAGGTGAGCTCGGAGTGGCACGTCGGGTGGATGGATGACGATCACTCAATGGGGTGAGGCGGCGCCCCGGATTAGGATCGAGGGGGTGTGAACTGGGGTGTTGGCGGGAGGAGTTGGGGATGCTGAAGGAGTTCGCGGGGTTGTCGACGCCGTTGGTGGCGGATGCGTGTGTGCGGTTGGGGGTGGGGCTCAGGGCGGCGCCGGTGGGGGTGGCGGCGGTGGTGGCCGGGGGGCGGGTCGTGGGGCGGGTGCTGCCGGTGCGGCACTACGGGAGCGTGGACGTGTTCCTGGAGGCGTACGGGGCGGCCCGGGACGGCGACGTGCTGGTGATCGACAACGGCGGGCGGACCGACGAGGCCTGCATCGGGGACCTCGCGGTGCTGGAGGCGCGGGCCGCCGGGATTGCCGGGATCGTGGTGTGGGGGCTGCACCGGGACACCCCCGAACTGGTGGAGATCGGGCTGCCGGTGTTCAGTTACGGCGCGCTGCCGCTGGGGCCGGCGCGGCTGGACGGGTGGGAGCCGGAGGCGCTGGTGACGGCGCGGGTCGGGCCGCACCTGGTGGGCGCCGGGGACGTGGTGTTCGGCGACGCGGACGGGGTGCTGTTCGTCCCGGCCGACCGGGCCGGGGAGGTGCTGGAGGCGGCCGCCGCGATCGCCGGGACCGAGCGTGCGCAGGCCGGGCGGATCGCCTCCGGTGACACGCTGCGCCGGCAGACCGCCTTCGACGAGTACCTGGAGCGCCGCGCCGCCGATCCTTCGTACAGCTTCCGGCAGCACCTGCGGCGGGTCGGCGGGGCGATCGAGGAGTAGCGAACTCCCTTACAGCGAACGGTGCATGACGTGCAGGCCGACGTAGCCGTCGACGGGGTGGTGGAAGGCTTCGGGGACGGTGCCGACGATGTCGAAACCGAGGGATTGGTAGAGCTTCACGGCGTGGTGGTTGTTGGCGACCACGGCGTTGAACTGCATGGCGCGGTAGCCGTTGGTGCGGGCCCAGTCGAGGGTGTACTCGACCAGGGCCCGCCCGATGCCGTGGCCGTGGTGCGCCGGGTCGACCAGGTAGCTGGCGCTGGCCACGTGCGCGCCGTTGCCGGGGCGGTTGCGGGTCATGTTGGCGGTGCCGACGACCGTGCCGGCCTCGTCCACCGCGACCACCGTGCGATGGGGCGCGGCGAGCATCCACCACTCCCGGCCGAGGTCGGAGGAGAGGTCGAGGGGGTAGGGGAACGTCTCGCCGGCGGCGATGACGGTGTGGAAGAAGGGCCAGACGGCAGGCCAGTCCTCGGGGGTGGCTTCGCGGATGAGCATCCGCTCAGCATGATCCGCGGCGGGAGGGGCCTGCCACTGGTTTTCGACTGGTTCTCGGTGCGCGACCGTTTGCGGTGCGGCCGCTTCCGGTGCGGCTGGTCAGCTCAGGACGGCGTCCTCGACCAGGGCGGCCGCGTGGGCCTGGCCCTTGGCGTTGGGGTGCACCAGGGCGTAGCGCAGCGGGATGATGCTGGTCAGCACGCCGTCCAACCAGTGGTCCTGGTCGCACACGCTGTGGCCGGTGGTGGAGGGGTAGAGGTCGACGAAGGCGTCGCCGTGGGCGGCGGTCCGCTGGGCGATGATCGCGTTGAGCGGTTCCAGGATGGCCGTCCGCGCCCAGGCGAGGTCGCCGGTGGTGAAGGTGGCGAACTGCTCCAGGTTGCCGTAGGTGCAGCGGGTGGCGTCCTCGGGGACGAGGTGGGGGTAGCCGACGGCCAGCAGCCGCGCGGACGGGGCCTTGGCGTGCAGGGCGCCGAGCATCTGGTCGAAGTCGCCGCGCAGTTGGTTGAAGCGGTCGGGCAGGCTCGCGTCGAACTTGTCCTTGCAGGGCGTGCCCTGGCCGAGGACCGCGGCGCCGAGTTCGATGCAGCCCTTGAGGATCTCGGCGAAGCCGAGGGTGTTGCCGCCGATCTCGACGGTGATCACGTCGGCGCCCGGGGAGACGGCGTCGATCTGCGACGGGACCGGTGGGAAGGGGGCGCCGGGGTTGGTCCCGAGCGGCGGGAGCGGGCGGCCGGGCGGGGCTTCCTTGGTCTGGTAGACGTCCTTGACGGTGGCGCCGGCACAGCTGACGTTGCGCAGCTCGACCAGGGGGCCGAGGCCGCGGCGGATCAGCTCGGGGTAGGAGCCGGTGGTGCGGGCGCAGCCGTCGCGGGGTTCGGTCTCGTCGCCGGCGGCCTCGACGAAGCCGGCCGTGTAGGAGTCGCCCAGTGCGGCCCAGGCGAGCGTCCGGACGCGGCCGGCCGGTTCGGCGGCGGCCTGGGCGGCGGACGGGGTGATCAGGCCGGCGGTGAGCGCGACGGCGGTGCCGGCGACAGCGAGGCGGGACAGGAAGCGTGGCACGGTCTCTCCCTCAACGAGTGCGCGGGAGAGCGCGATTCACCCCCCTAGAGGTAGATCGAGTCGGTGGGTGGACGACTTGATCCCTCAGGAGGGTGAATTCGCGTGTGCGGCCGTGACGTTGGGCCGATCGGCCCTGGGCGTCGGGGTGGGTCGGCGAGGGGTGGGGCGAGACGGTTCAGAGCAGGGCGGCGGACGGATCGACCATCGCCCGGGCGGTCTTGGCGTCGACGTACTCGCCGAGCGCGGTCATCACCCACTCGCCGGACGACTGCCGGACCAGCTTGCACATCACCACGCCGGTGTGCGGCTCGGAGTGGGTGAGGTCGAAGCGGACCAGCTCCTCCTCCGTCCGGGCGTCCAGCAGGCGGCAGTAGGCGTTCTTGACCTCGGTGAACCGCTGGCCGGAGAAGGAGTTGACGACGAAGACCAGGCCGGTGACCTCGGCCGGCAGGCCGTCCAGGTGGACGGTGATCGACTCGTCGTCGCCGGCTCCGCCGCCGGTGAGGTTGTCGCCGGAGTGGGCGATCGCGCCCTTGAAGACGGTCAGCTTCATGAACCAGGCCGTCTCCAGCTTCTTGCGCTGGGCGTCGAAGGCGAGGCAGGAGGCGTCCAGGTCGACGCTGCGGCCGCGGCCGGCGGGCTCCCAGCCGAGCGCCATCCGGACCGAGGAGAGGAACGGACGGCCGTTCTTCACCAGGGAGACCGAACTGCCCTTGACCAGGTTGACCCGGCCCTTGTCCAGGGTGACCTTGGCGGGGGCGGACGGGGCCGGCGGGGCGACCGGGGGCGCGGGGGGCGCGGGCGGGGTGGCGGCGAGGGCGATCCGCGGGTCGACGGGGGGAGCCGGGGGAGCGGCCGGAGGGGCCGCGGGGGGAGTGGCGGGGGCGGGGGCCTGGGCGGCCGGGGCCGGGGTCGGGGTCGCGGCCGGGGAGTCGTCGACGGAGACGCCGAAGTCGGTGGCGATGCCCGCCAGGCCGTTGGCGTAGCCCTGGCCGACCGCGCGCACCTTCCAGGCGCCGCCGCGCTGGTAGACCTCGACCACGATGAGCGCGGTCTCCTGGCCCAGCTGCGGCGGGGTGAAGGTGACCAGGGCCTGCCCGGTGTCGGCGTCGCGGACGGTGGCGGTCGGCTCCATCCCGGCGAAGGTGGAGGACTGGTCGGCGGGGCTGGCGGTCACCACGATCTTGGTGATGCCGGCCGGGACGGCCAGGGTGTCGACGGTGATCGCGTCCGGCGCTCCGGCGGCGGCCGGGCGGTGGCTGACGCCGGGGCCGTGCGGGGCGTTGAAGAAGACGAAGTCGTCGTCCGATCGCACCTTTCCGGCGTCGGTCAGCAGCAGACCGGAGACGTCCAGCGCCTTGGGCGCGGTGACCTCGACAGTCACCCGCGCGGCGGTCAGCGGGGCGTTGCCGCCTTGGGTCAGGACGGTGGACACGGACTCCTCCTCGGGTGCGGAACGGCGGCCGGCCGGGGCCGCTGGGACCGCCGGGCCGGGTGCTGCCCACAGTAACGAACGGGCGCGTCGGGATGAGCCCGGCCGGGGCGGTGACCTGTCGGATCGTCGGACGGTACGGCCGGGCGGCGGGGTTGGGCGGCGGGGTTGGGTGGCGGGGTTGAGTGGCAGGCCCCGGCAAGGCCGCACGGTGGCAAGGCGGCGGGACAGCGCGGCCGGAGGTCAGCGGGGCGCGAAGGCGGTCGGCGTGCTGGGGCGCGGCGGGAGCCCGGGTGCCTCGGGCACGACCGGCAGCGGCGCGACCGGCGGCGGCGCGACGGGCTGCGGTGCGACCGGGCCGAAGGCGCCGAGGGCGGCGACCGCCCGGGGCCGGTCGATGCCGAAGGCGGCGGCACTCCAGCTCTCCGCCGCGGCGGCCTTGCGGACCGGGCCGGACGAAGCGGGCCGACCGGACGGGAGCGAGGGGCCGGACGGGCCGGTGGGCCCCGAGGGTTCGGCGGCTGGGCGGGTGCCGCGCACGCCGAAGGCGTAGTGGCCGGGCGGGACGTCGGTGCCGGCCGGGGTGGTGAAGCGGTAGACCAGGGTGCCGCGCTCCTGTTGGGCGGTGACGACCGCGCCGGGCAGGTCGGTCCAGGCGGTGCCGCTGCCGGGGGCCAACTCGCCTGGGGCAAGCCGGAATTCGGTCTGAAGTGCGGTGAGCGGCTCGGTGACGGCGAGGTCGAGCTGGTGCCGGAGGCCGTCCCGGCCGAGCGGTGTGACCGTGGCGACGCCGGTCAGGGCCTGGTCGGTGTCCGGCTCGGTGTCCGGGCCAGGGGCGCCGGCGGTCGGGCCGTCGGTGCCCGGGGCGATTGCGCCGGGCGGCGGCGGTGCGGGCTGGGCCGGGGCGGCCGGGCGGGGTCCGGGTGCGTGCGGCGTGGTCGGTGAGGGGGAGGGCGAAGAGGGGTCGGCCGGCTGCTCGGCGACGGGCGCGACGGGCTGGGCCGACGGCGAGGGCGCGGCGGCGTCGGCCGGCGTGGCGGGCTCGCCGGTGCCGGCCGGCCGGGTGCCGGGGCCGTGGTCGGCCATGGGTTCGGCCGCGGCCTGTCCGCCGGTGGGCTCCGGGAGCGCCGACCGGGTGCCGGGCGCGTGGGGCGAGGCGCTGGGCGAGGCGGCTGCGGCGGCCGTGTCCTCCGCCGCCCCAGGGTGGTGCGCCGAGGGGCTCGGTACGGGCGGCCGGCCGGTGGCCGGGAGGTCGGCGGGGTTGGGCGCGGTGGGGTTGGGCGCGGTCGGGGCCCGGTCGGCGGCGGCCTCGGCCTGGTCGCCCGCGGCGGGGGTGGGCGGCGGGGTGGTGCCGACGCGTGCGACCCCGGCCCGCCGGCCCACGCCCTGCTGCTCGTTGAGCAGGAGGGTGGTGGCGATGCTGATGCCGACGACGGTGGACATCGCCATCGCGGCACCGGAGAAGCGCAGGGTGGGCAGCCGGAACCGGCCGCCGAACGGGCGTGGCCGCCCGTGCCGGCCGTGCCGTTCGGGCTCGTGCCGAACGTCCCGCGCAGTGTCCTCGCGCGCAGCCACCGGACCCCTCCCTCCCCGAAGTCGCCGTCGCGGTCGCGGTATTCTCCCATGCGCTGCCACCGGGCCGGCATCGGCCGCCCGGGGTCGGTCGGCCGGGGTCCGGGTGGGGCCCGCGCCGGGAGGGGGAGAGCGTACCAGCGGCTCGTCGTGGCCTGGACGGTTTTGATCCATTTCGTGGACACCCGTTCGACGGAAGGAAGTTGACGATCCGTCTGATAAGTCGGCGATGGCGGCCGGGCTGCCCGGACAGGGATTAATGCAACCTCCTTGCAACCCTTGCCCGCCCGGACGGAAGTGGCCCAGGCTGAGGTCATCCCACGCCGTCCCGGAGAGACCGTCATGCCGCCCGACCCGCTGTCCGCAGCCTCCAGTGCACCCCTCGCCGCCACCCCCACGGGCGGCGATGGGGACGGCTCCACCGCCGCTCCGGCGGCGGTGGAGGAGGTGCTGATGCTGCGGATCTCGCTGGGCGAGGAGGTGGTCGGCGAGGTGCGCACCCGGTTCCGGTTCGAGGCCGCGCGCCCGTACGAGGTGCTGCTGACCTTCCATCTGGGGCGGCCGGACGAGGCCGACTGGGTGTTCTCGCGCGAGCTGCTGCGCGACGGCCTGCAGGCGCTGAGCGGCCAGGGCGACGTCAAACTGTGGCCGGCGTACTGCCCGTGCCACGGCTCGACGCTGCACCTGGCGCTCGAATCACCGCACGGCAGCGCCCTGCTGGAGGTCTCCAAGCCCCGGGTGCAGGCGTGGCTGGACCGTACCTACGCGCTGGTCTCCGCCGAGGCGGAGCGCGTCTGCGGCCCGACCGACGCCCAGCTGGCCGCGCTGCTCGCCGGCGGCTGAGGCCCGGTCGGGGCACCGGCGGGCCCGCGCGGCGGCGGGACGGGCGCCGCGCTCGGCAGCCGGACCGTCCCCGCGGCCAGCCCGGCCCGCAGCCGCCGGACGGCCGGGGCCGAGGAGGCCGGCAGCAGGTCGTACGGGTCGTCCGGCCCGTCCACCGTGACCAGCACCGACTCGGCGATGCGGTACGGCCGGTGGGCCAGCAGGCCGCCCAGGTAGCGGCGCAGCCGGGACAGCTCGGCGCGGACCGTCACCGTCCGGCCCGGGTCGCCGAACAGCGCCTCCGCGAGCTGCGCGGCCGTGCTGCCCTCGCGTCCGGTGGCGAGCAGGAGCAGCAGTTCGGCGTGGCGCGGGCTGAGCGGGTGCGACCAGCTGCCGGCCGCGCCCCGGACGGTCAGCTCCGGGCGGTCCTGGCGGCGCAGGTCGAGCCGGAGCCGGGCGCCCTCGGCCTGTTCGGCCTGTTCGGCCGTCACCGTGCCGGAACCGTCCGCCTCGGGCGGCCGGACCGGTCGCACCAGCCAGCCGTCCGCGAGCGGCTCCAGGGCGCACTCGCCGAGGCCCGGCACCCAGTGCACGGCGGCGGTCCCCCAGCCGCCGACCGGCACCCGCAGCCGGCCGGGCGGTGGCAGCCCGGCCGCGGCGGCGGTCCACCCGGCGGAGTCCACCACCAGGGCCGGGCCGGCCACCCGGGCGAGCATCGGGGCGGCCAGGGTGCGCAGTTGGTGCAGCGCCTCCAGCCGGTGGGCGCGTAGCTCGGTCTCGGCGAGCCGGGCGGCGGTGGCGGTGAGCTGCAGCAGGTACGGGCGGACGTTGCGGGCCGGGCCGCTGAGGTTGATCGCGCCGACCAGCCGCCCGGTGCCCGGGTCGTGCACGGGGGCGGCGACGCAGGTCCAGGAGTGGTGGCTGCGCAGGTAGTGCTCGGCGGAGTGGACGTGCATCGGGCGCTGGGCGCGCAGTGCGACGGCGATGCCGTTGGTGCCGACGCTCTCCTCGATCCAGCGGGCGCCGGTGAGGAAGCCGATCCGGTCGGCGCTGCGGCGCAGGGCGTGCTCGCCCTCCTGCCACAGCACGTGGCCCTCGGCGTCGGCGATGGCGAGGATCAGCGGACTCTGGCCGACCGGCTGGAGCAGGGTGTCGCGCAGCACCGACAGGACCGCGTCCAGGCCGCTGGTGCGGCGGCGCTGCTCGATCTCGGCGGGGCCGAGGTGGACGGCGGCGGCGCCGGCGTCGGGGTCGAGCCCGAGGCGGCGCAGCCGGGCCCAGGAGTCGCCGATCTCGGGGCGGGGTTCGAGCCGGCCGGGGGAGCCGGGGTCGGGGTAGGGGGGCTGGACGAGTTCGCGGGCGGCGGCTTCGGCGAGGGTGCGGTCGTGGACCCTGGCCAGCTCGGCCGCGCTCGGCGCGGTGCGGCGTTCTGGTCGTCGGGACTGCCGTCCGGTCTGCCGCACTCGCGTTGCTCCTCGCCGCCGTTCGAGGCCGCGCCGGGGTCGACGCGCTGACGAAAGCGTACGGGGGCGGTGAGGGTCTGGGGACGGGGTCTGCCAACTCGGCATACCGGACGGTATGACCGTGGACATGCCGAGGTGTGATGACTAGCGGGGGGCCTGGTGTGGGCCTGGTGTGAGCCCGACGCGGGCCTGGTGCGAGGCCTGGTGTGGGACCTGATGCGGGCCTTGCGTGGGCCTGGTGCGGTGCTGGTGCGAGGCCTGATGTGGGCCTGGTGCAGGCTCGGCGGTCAGCGTTCCGCGCCGGTGCCGCGCTGGGCCGCCTCGACGGTGTGGTGCAGGTCGGCGGTGGCCTCCAGGGAGGCGGCGGTGCTCAGCGCCAGGCAGGCGGCCAGCGCGATTGCCACCGCGCGCAGGCGGGTGCCGGTGGCGGTGGCCGCCGGGCGGGGCTGGAGCAGGGCGGCGACCCGGCGCGGGACCGGCCCGGAGTGGGCGGCGGGGACGAGTCGGGGCCGGGCCGGCCACGGAGAGCGGCTGGCGGCCAGGGCGGCCCGGCCGACCGCGCGGGCGGTCACGGTGCGGTCGCCGACCCGGGCGGCCGCCACCTCGTCGGCCCAGCGCTCCAGGTGGTACCCGAGGGGCGCGCGCAGCGGCCGCAGCGCCGGGTGGAGGTCGGCGGCGTGCTCGGCGAGGGCGAGGAAGACGTGGTGGCGGGCGGTCAGGTGGGCGCGTTCGTGGGCGAGCAGGGCGGCCCGCTCGGGCCCGGTGAGGATGCGCAGCATGCCGGAGGTGACCACGATCCGGCCGGGCTCGCCGGGCCGGCCGGGGAGGGGCAGGCGCCCCGGCAGGGCGAAGGCGTCGGCGCGCTCGTCGTCGAGGACGGCGAGCGGGTGCTCGCCCGGCTGGAGCAGGGTGCGGGCGCCGGCCAGGACGGCCTGCGGGGTGCGTGCCCGGCACATGGTGGCGTGCCCGGGGCGCGCGTCCGGATGCCGGCCCTCGGCCGGCGCGGGGCAGGCCGTCGCGGCGCAGGCCGGGAGGGCGGCCCGGGCCTCGCGCAGTTCCAGCCGGTGGCGGCGGGCGGTGCGGACGGCCTGGGCGGTCAGCGCGGCGAGCACCAGACCGGCCGCGGCGGCCGCCACCGGTGCGTCGGGTGCGGCGGCGGTGAGCCAGGGCAGCGACAGGTGGCCGATCGCGGCGACCGGCGGCAGCTGGAGCAGCCCGGCGGCGGCGAGCAGGCCGAGCGAGCAGAGGGTGCCGCCGGCCAGCACGGCGGACGTCCCGGCGAGCATCCAGGCGGCGGCCCGGGGCGGCAGCGCGTCGGCGAGGCGGCGGGCCAGCGGGGCGGCCAGGAACGGCAGCAGCAGCGGGGCCCAGACGGCGATCATCACGATCCGGCCGCCCCGGGGGTGCGGTGGCCGGGGGCGGGGGCGGTGCCCGGGAGGGGGCCGAGACCGGGGGTGTCGCCGTCGGTGCCCGGGGCGGAGCCGAGGCCCGGGGCGCCGTCGCCGAGCAGGTCGCGCAGCAGCTGCTCGTCCTCGGCGGAGAGGTCGGAGACGAAGCGGGCGAGCACGGTGGAGCGGTCGGCCTCGCGGCCGAGCTCGGTGTGCATCCGGCGGGCGGCGAGGCCCGCGGTGTCCTGGACGGTCGGGATGTAGGCGTAGGCGCGGCCGGCCCGGGTGCGCTCCACGGTGCCCTTGTCGTGCAGGCGGGCGAGGATCGTGGCGATGGTGGTGCGGGCGAGGTCCCCGCCGAGTGCCGACTGGACGTCCTGCGGGGTCATCGGCTGCCGGGCCGACCAGAGCGCGGCCAGCACCTCGGCCTCCAGCTCCCCGGCAGGCCGGCGGGCGGACGGTACGTCGGACATGGCGGCGCTTCCTCCAGGTTTCGTCTACAGTCATGTAGACCGTCTACGTCACTGTAGACGGTCGGGGCGGGTTCCGCTGTGAACCGCCCCCCAACGTACGGGAGGTCCGCCAGCCTTGCTTCAGTTCCTCGCCGATCCGGCCGCTCACCTCGCGGTGAACCCGCTGGACGCGTCCTCGCTGCTCGCCGCCTTCGGCGCACTCGGCATCGCCGTCGTGCTCTTCGCCGAGACCGGCCTGCTGGTGGGCTTCTTCCTGCCCGGAGACTCGCTGCTGTTCACCGCCGGCCTGCTGTGCGTGCCCGGCGCCACCAAGGGCCCGCAGCTGGAGCTCTACCAGGTGCTGCCCGCCGCCCTGGTCGGCGCGCTGGCCGGCGCCCAGGTCGGCTATCTGATCGGCAAGCGCGGCGGCCGCGCGCTGCTGCGCCGCACCGAGCGCAAGAGCCTGCTGCAGGGCGTCGAGCGGGCCGAGGAACTGCTGGGCAAGTACGGCCACGGCAAGGCGATCGTGCTCGCCCGCTTCATCCCCGTGGTCCGAACGGTGCTGAACCCGCTCTGCGGCGTGCTCGAAGTGCCGGCCCGCTCGTTCACCTTCTGGCAGGTGACCGGCGGCGCCCTCTGGACGGTCGGCGTCGTGCTCGCCGGGTACGGGCTCGGATCGTCGATCCCCAGCATCGACAGATATCTGCTCCCGATCATCGGTCTGGTAGTAGTTGTCTCCGTGCTCCCCATTGTTCTCGAACTGTTCCGCGCCCGTAAGGCGCACCGTCACGGAGGTGACAAGTGACGTCCTCCCGGGCTCTCGCCGTCTACGACGGCAGCGGCATCGACGGCAGCCTCTACACCCGGGTGAACGGGTGGGCGCAAGCCGCCCCGCACTGGCTGGACGAGCTGATCAAGGTCTGGTCGGCGCTCGGCCTCGGCCTGTTCGCGGTCTTCATGCTCTACGCCTGGTGGCGGGCGCGCGGCGCCGACTCGGCCGTGATGGCCAAGGTGCTCGCCTCGCCGGTGATCGTGGTCGTCGCGTACGGCGTCAACTCGGTGCTCAAGGGCATGGTCGAAGAAGTCCGGCCGTGCGCCCAGATCCCCGGCAGCATCTCGCTGGAGACCTGCCCCGGTGCCGGTGACTGGTCCTTCCCCAGCAACCACACCGTGATCGCCTTCGCCGCCGCCACCGCACTCTGGTTCGCCGACCGGCGGCTCGGCTGGATCGCCGGGATCTTCGCGGTGCTGATGGGCGCCTCCCGGGTCTGGGTCGGCGTGCACTACCCGCACGACGTGGCCGTCGGCGCGCTGGTCGGCCTCCTGGTCGCGGTGGTGCTGGCGCCGCTCGCCGGCCGCTGCGGGCCGCTGGTGGACCGGATGCGGGCGGGTGCGCTGCGCCCGCTGCTCGGTCCGGGCGCGGTGCCGGCGACGGCGGGCCGCCACGCGGCGTACGGGACGCGGCAGCACTGACGGCGACGGCCGACAGTGCTGACGGCGGGTGTCGGCAGCGCTGAACGGCGGGTGCCGGCAGTACTGGCGGCGAGACCCGACAGCGCTGATTCCGTAGCCTCCCCGTAGCCCGTCCGACCCTTGTCTGGCCGGGGTGGCGGGTAGAGCATGTGAGCCGGGCGTGGGGCCCCTTCGCGGGGAACCCGCCCGGCTCAGTCGTGCCGGGGCGCGGGAGCGCCGGGCGTGCCAGCGGAGGGAGTGCCAATGCCGTACCGACTCGACATCACGCAGGGGGACTGGCCGGGCGAGTCGCCGCACAAGGGCGTCGAGGGCCTGCTCGCCGAGGCCATGGTGCTCACCCTCGCCACCGCCGGCCACGAGCACGGCCCGCACGCCAACCTGGCCTTCTTCGCGTACGACGACGACCTCGTCCTGTACTTCGTCAGCGAGCGCTCCACCCGGCACAGCCACCACCTCGCCGAGGAGGCCCGGGCCGCCGCCACCGTCTTCCTGCCGCCGCCGGTCTTCGGCGAGCAGCTGCGCGGCCTGCAGCTGACCGGCGGCGCGAGCGAGGCCTGGGGGCGGCAGGCCGAGGCGGCGCTGGCCGCCTACCAGGGGCGGTACCCGTCCTTCGCGCAGGACGAGCAGGTGCGGCGGCAGTTCCTCACCGGGGGCGGGGCGGCGGCGCTGTACCGGTTCCAGGTGGAGGAGCTGACGGCGGTGGACGAGCCGAACTTCGGGCGGCGCAACTACCTGCGGGCGCGGGTGCTGCGGCCGTAGGCCCTACCCGGCCCCCAGGGTTGTCTGTACAACTTTTCGGGTGATTCATCTGTGGGACGCTACCGGGACGCCCCCAGGACACCTGGGCGCACCAGCCTGGCCGCATGAGAGTCATCGTCGTAGGAGCAGGCGTGCTCGGCACCATGCACGCCTGGCAGGCCGTCGAACGCGGCCACGAGGTCGTCCACCTGGAGCGCGAGACCGAGGCGCGCGGCGCCTCCGTGCGCAACTTCGGCCTGGTCTGGGTCAGCGGCCGCGCACAGGGCGAGGAACTGGACACCGCGCTGCGCGCCCGCGAACTGTGGGAAGGCATCGGCGCCCGCGTCCCCGACCTCGGCTTCCGCGCCAACGGATCGCTCACCGCGATCCGCACCCAGGCCGAACTCGCCGTCGCCGAACAGGCACTCACCCTGCCCGACGCCGCCGCCCGCGGCTACCGGCTGCTCGACGCCGACCAGACCAGGGCCGCCAACCCCGCCCTGCGCGGCGAACTCCTCGGCGCCCTGTGGTGCGAGCGCGACGCCGCCGTCGAACCCCGCACCGCCCAGCCCGCGCTGCGCGCCGCCCTCCAGGCCACCGGCCGCTACACCTTCCTGCCCGGCCGCGAGGTCCGCGACGTGATCGGCGAGAACGCCGTCCGCGACGACCACGGCGACGTCCACACCGGCGACCTCGTCATCCTCTGCACCGGCGCCTGGCTCGGCGGCCTCGTCCGCGAACTCGCCCCCTCGCTGCCCGTGCGCAAGGTCCGGCTGCAGATGATGCAGACCGACCCGCTCGGCGAGACCCTCACCACCTCCGTCGCCGACGGCGACAGCTTCCGCTACTACCCGGCCTTCGCCGGCACCGCCCTGGACCGCCTCCGCGACACCCAGCCGCAGCCCGACGTCGCCGCCGAACACAAGATGCAGCTGCTCATGGTCCAGCGGCGCGACGGCGGCCTCACCATCGGCGACACCCACGAGTACGACCAGCCGTTCGGCTTCGACGTCGTCGAGGACCCGTACGACCACCTGGTCGGCGTGGCCGAGGACCTGCTCGGCCGCCCCCTGCCGCGCGTCCGCCGCCGCTGGGCCGGGGTGTACGCGCAGTGCGTCGACACCACCCGGGTCGTCCACCGCGAACAACTCCGCGACGGCGTCTGGCTCGTCACCGGCCCCGGCGGCCGCGGCATGACCTGCTCCCCGGCCATCGCCGAAACCACCGCCGAACTCGCAAACCTGTAAGGGTAGTTGACATGTCCTTTGATATCCGCCTGGTCGTCCTCGACATGGCCGGCACCACCGTGGCCGACGACGGCCTCGTCGAACAGGCCTTCACCGCCGCCGCCCGGACGCTCGGCGTCGAGGCCGGCAGCCCGGGCTTCGGCCCCATGCTGGACCACGTCCGCGCCACCATGGGCGAATCCAAGATCTCCGTCTTCCGGCACCTCTTCGGGGACGAGGACAAGGCCCAGCGGGCCAACACCGCATTCGAGGCCGCCTACCACGACCTCGTCGACGCCGGGCACTGCGCCGCCCTGCCCGGCGCCGCCGACGCCATCGCCGAACTGCGCGGCCAGGGCCGGAAGGTCGCCCTCACCACCGGCTTCTCCCGGGCCACCCAGGACCGCATCCTCACCGCCCTCGGCTGGCAGTCCGTCGCCGACCTCACCCTCAGCCCCGCCGAGGCCGGCCGCGGCCGCCCCTACCCGGACCTCGCGCTCACCGCGCTGCTGCGGACCGGAGTCGAGTCGGTGCGGCAGATCGCCGTCGCCGGCGACACCGGCTACGACATGCTGACCGGCGTACGGGCCGGAGCGTCCGTCGTCGCCGGCGTGCTCACCGGCGCCCACGACGAGGCCCGGCTGCGGGCCGACGGGGCGACGCACGTGCTCGGCTCGGTCGCGGAACTGCCCGGACTGCTGGGCTGAACGATCCCCCGGTGTTCGTCGTGTCGGCGGCCCGCGCGCCCGCGGGGACACCGTGGCCGGCGCGCGGGCCCGCCCCCCCCCCGGCGCCCGCCGCGCCCCCGCGCGGCGGCCCGCGCCCCCGCGCCCGGCTGGGCGGCCCCCCCGCCCCCGGGGTGCCCCGTCCGCGCCCCCGCCACCCCCCCCCACACCCGGGGTCAGGTCAGGACACCGGCCCGGCCGCTCCGCCGCCTCGCCGCCGGGCCGACTCGCGGCCCAGCCAGGCGACGGCGAGCATCAGGGCGGCCGTCAGCCCGACGGCGAGCCCGAGATCCCGGGGAAGACTGATGTCCCCCGGGCGCTGCGGGTCGGCGCGGCCGGCCGGATCGAAACGGACCGTCACCCGGTCGCCGACCGCGAGCGCGCGCAGCCCCGTCGACAACTCGCCGCCGGGCAACGCAGTGCCGTCCTCGGCCGCGAGGTCGTACATCGAGGACGGGTGCTTCCCGGCGAGACGGTCCGTCTCCCCGGTGACCCGGGCCGTCACCGTCTCGCCGGACAGCCGCAGGATCACGTCGTCCCGCGCCATGGCCACGGCCCCCGTCACCAGGCCCGCGAGGAGAACGGCGAACAGCGCCACCCAACAGCCCACCCACCGCCCCAGCAGCCGCACCAGACCCACCACCCAGGCCACCACCAGCACCAGCCCGAGCAGCGAAGCGGCGCCCCCGCCGAGGTAGGTGCCCGCGAGCACCAGCCCGAACGTCCCCACGGGGACGCCCAGGACCAGGACAGCGCTCAGCACGGTGGCCCGGCTACGGTCCCTGGTCGTACCCATGACTCTCCCCGCGTGCGTCCGATCGGGCTGGAAGAGTACGACGCGTCCCCTCACCCCCGGACACGGGGCCTGGTCGGACGGGAGGGGGACTTCCTCGGGGTGGAGGAAGAGGCCGGCGCGGACCTTCGTCAGGTAGGCCTACATGCCGTCGGCGGTCTCGAATTCGATCCAGGCGTTCTCGCAGTCACTTCGATGTCGGGATATCGACGGATGAATATGGCGAGTTCAGGCTTCGTGGCGCCTCTTACGGGTGCTGAAGGCCGTCATGCCGTAGGCGAGGTGCGCCCCAGCCAGTCCTCCATCTTGCCTTTGCTCATGCTCGCGTCGATATCGATGTCGATCATCCCGGTTCCGTCGAGGGTAAAGCCGCCACCGTTCTCGAAGAGGGAGACGATCGGTTCGAACGGGTTGGGCAACTGGAACGGGACTTTGGATGCTCCCTGGAGAGCGGCGAAGTGCAGCGCCCCTGCGCAGGCCTGTTGAACGGCCGGATACTGAAGGGCGCAGCTCTTCGAGACCTGTTCGACCAGATCGGGATCGGCGCGCACTGACGGGTCGATCAGCGCGGCCACATCGAAGAACGGCCATGCATCAGAGCCGAGCTGGTGAGCCCACAGCGCCGAGCGCCACAGGAATTCCCGCATGAGTGAGATGCGCAGGCGAGGGTCTGTGTCCAGAGGGGACCAGTCGACGTTGAGCAGTCGGTTGGCCAAAGTGTCTGCGGTGTCCATCAGTTCTTCTTCTTCGCGAGGATCAGGGCGGCGATTTCGTCAAGGTTGGACAGGTCGTCGGCCAGCGGGAAGTCGGGCTTCTCAAGACCGCGTCTGGGCCAGGCTATGAATGGGTCGGCGTGGCTCTCATGCGGTGCGACATCATGTGCGCCGTAACTGTTCTCGGTCGCCCAGTTGACCCCTTCTTCCCACCTGCCCTCTCGATACGGGATGTTGTGGGGCGGGGCCATGAGTATACTCTCGACGCCTTCGTGGGCGGCCCATCGATAGAACTTCGTGGCCTCCTCCGGGGATAGGGTTCCGGATTCCGCTTTGGTCCACATTTCGGCGATGTGGTCGAAGGGTGCGAACCGGCCCGTCATCGGTTTCCCGTCTGGGGGCACTGGTACGTCCTTGTGGACCGTCTCGAAGATGTGCTCCTTGACTCTGTTGAGGACGTTCGGGCTGATACCGGTGTTCGCGGCGATGCGATCCGTGTCGCCAGTGGTGTTGCGAATCCTTTCGTACGCTTGCGCGGCCTGTTTCGATTGCGCCCCGTCGATGTACTCCGACCCTCCGGTTCTCGGGAGATACCCGTCGGGCGCCTCGCCCGGACGGCGGCCGCCGCCTTTGGGAGCAGCCGCGGTGCCGATGGCGCCGAGGATGAGGTCGAGGGGCATGACCGGGCCGGTTTTGAAGGTGGCGTCGTAGCCGTAGGTGAGGCCGGCGCCGGTGAGCATGCGGCCGGGGAGGGTGTCGGCGGCGCCCGCGACCTTGGCGAGGCCGGCGAGGGCGACGGAGGCGTTCTCGGCGCCCTCGGCGGCGTTGGCGACGACGCGGCCGCCGGCGCCGAGGCCGCCGCCGGCGCCGCCCATCACGCCGCCGGTCTCGGCGGAGTCGACGGCTTCCTGGAGGCTGTAGCCGCCGTCGTCGAAGAACTCGACCCGGATCGGCTGGGCGACGGCGAGGTCGACGGCGATGGCCTCGACGGAGCCGAAGACGACGCCGGTGAGGATGGTGGCGGCGATGGTGGCGATGGTTTCGGAGACGGCGACGCCGAGGCCAGCGGCGGTGGCGATGATGCCTGCGGCGGCGGTGCCGGCGGCGGCTTCGGAGATGCCGGCGGTGAAGATGGCGAGGGCGGTGCCGGCGACCAGGGTCGCGCCGACGATCGCGGCCTCTTCCTTGAGCTTCTTGAGCGCTTTGTCGACCTCGTCGGCGAAGGCGCGCAGGGCCTTGGCGAGGTTGCGGCAGGCGGCGGCGACATCGGGGAGCCAGCCCTTGCCCTTGCCCCCGTAGTACTGGCCCCAGAACTTGCCGAAGGCGTCGATGGCGGGGCCGTGGTTGTTGGCGACGATGGCGGCGGCGGCCTGGTGGGTGGGCGCGGTGACGTTGTCGATGGCGGTGGCCATCGTGTCCCAGGCGGCGGCGACCGTGCGGAGCTCGTCCGGGTCGGCGTCGGGCCACCACAGACCGGTGACCTTGCGGACGATCTTCTCGGCCGCGGACTCACCCACGCGCCGGCTCCCTCCGCGGCGGGCGGCCGATCACGGCGTGAGGTCCTTGCGGACGTGGTTGTCGGCGTCGGTGTGGTTGTCGGCGTGGGCGTTCAGCCCGTCGTGGATGCTGGTGAGGCCTTTGACCAGGACGTCCAGCGCGGAGAGCACGTGGTCGTGCGGGCCGTTGTAGGCCTGGGCGAACTCCTTGCCCTGCTTGTCGTCGCCCCACGGGCTGCCGGCGCCGGCGAGGGTGTGCTTGAGCGTGTCGAGGGCGTCCTTGAGCGCCTTGCTCTGGGCTTCGAAGGTCGGCGCGGCCGCTTTCAGGTCCCCCGGCCGGATCTTGAACTCCGGGCCGCCGGCTTTCGGTCCGTCATCCGCCATGGCGTCATCCCCCCGTGCTGTCCGTGCGTTGAGAAGGAGCGAAGGGAGAGATGCGCGGAGGAGCGGCGGGGTTGCGGGCTACGGAGTGATCTGGGTCACGGGCTGATCCGGGTCACGGGGTCGGAGGGGTCGTGTGGCGGTGTGGGTCTGCGTGCGGACCAGAGCAGGGTGCCGCCGATCAGGGCGTTGCAGGCGAGGAATGTCAACAGGTAGGCGGTGGAGTCGACTTCGCCGGGGAGTTTGGGGGCGACCTGGCCTGCCGGGTCGATGCGGACGGTGATCACGTCGCCGGGTTTGAACCGGGTGGAGCTCTCTTCGAGGTCGCCGCCGGGGATCTCGCCGGCCGGGTCGGTCGAGGCGAGGGTGTAGGCCCGTCCGGAGCCGTGGAGCGAGTCGGTCGTCTTCTCGTTGAGGACTACGGCCTGCACCGTCCGGCCCGATCCCAGGATCAGGTTGGTCCAGGCGACGGAACCCGACAGGTAGGCGACGAAGGCGACGGCGGCGATGCCTGCGCCCCAGGCGAACGGCTTGCGCTGGAACGCGGGGTTGCTGTCGGCGTCGCGCCGTAGGGCGAGGGCGAGCAGCATGACCACGGGGTAGGCGAAGCCCACGATGGTGGCGACGAACGAGTTGACGTACACGTTCAGTGCCGTGACGCCGATGAGGATGGCGGTGGAGAGGGCGATGAGGGCCAGTGTGCCGCGGAGGCGGCGGAGCCCGTCGGGCGGGGCCGAGTTGGTGGTGGTCGTCATCCGAAGGCCTTTCGGATGTTGTCCCACTGGTCCGGTGGCAGCGCGTCGGCGCTCTCGTCCCGGGGCGGGTGGAAGGAGATGCCGCGGAACGCGGTGGCCAGGAGCGGCAGCCACTCGTCCCAGTGGTCGAGGTCCTCGGTGGTGAAGACGGCGGCGACCACGTGCGGGCTCCACGGGTGCGGGATCAGCAGTTCGAGTTGGCGCACCGTGTTGACGGTGGAGTCGGGCACGCCGAACACCGCGCCCGGCACCGGGACGGCCAGGTCGCGGGCGGCGAGCGCGGCGCGGCCGGTCGGCAGGTCCACCACGCCGACGTCGGCGTCCGGCCAGGCCTCGGCCAGTTGTTCGGCGATTCGGGCGGGGTAGCTGCCGGGCGCGCCGAGGTCCTGCGGGCGGACGAAGACGGTGAGCATGCCGTGGATGGGTTCGCCGTCCTCGGCCCGGACGAGGCAGCTGGAGACGTGGACCGCGCCCTCGCGCAGTTGGGTCTGCAGCGCGGTCTCGGCGGCGATCACGGCGCTGAGCTTCTGTTCGGGCCGGGCGTCGGGGAAGGCCGCGTCCAGGCCCTCCGCCGTGCGGGCCATCCGGTCGCCGAGGTCCTCGTCGAGGTCGAGGGGGGTGAAGCCTGCGGGCAGGGTGAGCCAGAGCGGCGGAATCCCGGTGGTCTCAACGGCCATAGCCGGCCGCCCATCCGCCCATGCCGAGCAGGTTGCCGACGGCGGACACGGTGCCGATGACGGCGGAGCCCTTGCCGCCGGCGGTGCCGACGCCGACGGACCCGATGACGTTGTTGCCGCCGGTGGTGTAGTTGACGGCGTCGGTGAGGCCGCCGCTCGGATTGTCCTGGCTGAGGGCGTACGCCGTCGGGACGTTGAGCCCGAAGGTGGTGGCGGCCTGGACGCCGTCGGAGACGTTCATCGCGGTGGCCTTGGAGACCCCGAGCTTGATGGCGGGCTTCTCGATCGCGGTGGTGAAGATCGGGTTGGCCGGGTCGACGGCGCGGGCGGCGGCCCGGACCTCGGTCGTACCGGCGCTCATGGCGCCGCGTACGCTCCCACCGGCGGCGCGCGCCCCCCGGGTGGCGTTCAGGCCCTTGGCCGCTACGCCCACCCCGGGGATCGCGCCGATCACGTCGCCGCCCAGCGTCAGCCAGTTGCCGATGTTCTTCTGCGGCGGCCACAGCTTGCCCTCAAGGGCGTACTTGGTCGCGTGCGTGCCTGCGGCGGCGGCGCTCAGCAGGAGGGCCGGCAGCGCGAAGGCGGGGAAGAAGATCGCCGCGACGCCGCAGAGGCCGGCGGCGACGGTGAGCATGTCGGCGCCGTGGTTCTTGAGCCAGGTGCCGACCTTGCTGAGCCAGCCGGGCTCCGGCGGCGCCTTGCTGTCGGCGGCCTTGCGGATGGCGGCTGCGGTCTTGTGGGCGTCGGACTTGTGGCCCCCGGCGAGTTCGTGGGCCTGCTTCTGGAGCTCGGTGAGGTCGTTGGCGGCGCTGCCGACGAGTGCGGCGGCCGCGTCCAGGTGGTCCTTCGCCTTGGCGTAGCGCTGCTCGGCGGCGGCGAGGCCGGCGTCGTCGGGGAAGGTCTGGCCGGCGAGCTTGAGGTCGGGGGCGGCGGCCGCGGCGGTGTGCGCCTGTTCGGCCTGCTCCTTCTGCTGCTTGGCGGCGACCGCGGCGCGGGCCAACTCGGCGGCCTTGGGCTGGTGTTCGGTCAGTGCCGTGTACCAGACGTCGAGGGCCTGGTAGGCGGCGGTGATCGAGTCGGCGGCGTCCTGGAGGTACGTGGGGAGCTTGCCGAACTGGCCGGCGAAGGCCTTGGCGGCCTCGCCGGTCCACTGGCCCTGGTTGGCGGAGAGCTGCGAGAGCGTGGTGTGGACGTCGGTCAGGTGCTGGCCCACTCGGCGCAGGCTGCCGCTGAGGCCGGTGACCGCGGCGGTGTCGCCGGGGGTCGGGTTGAAGCCGAGGCCGGACCAGTCCGGCGTGGGGGCGGTCACGACCGCCCCTGGGGGGTGAGGGCCTTGGTGGTGTCCTGTTCGGTGCTGTCGTAGCCCTGTTGCACCTGCTCCAGGCCGTCGTCAAGGATCTTGACGCACTCGCGGACCTTCTTCAGCCCGTACTCCCACGTGCCCTGGAAGTGTCCGCAGGCCTCGTCGAGGAAGTCGTAGCCCAGTCCGCTGCGACTCGCTTCCTTGAGCGCCTTGAGTCCTTGGTCGAGTTCGTCGCCGCAGCCTTTGAGGTCCTTGGCCAGCTTGGCGAGGAACTCGGTGCTGACCGTGAAGTCGGCCACTGCTCCCCCGATGTGTCGATGGCGTGACCGGCCGAGCATAGCCGCAGTCGGTACGCGGGCGATCTGTTGTGACGGGTGCTTCACGTTGCGGTGACGGGATCTTGACGATGCGCCAGCGCGCGGCGGCGTCGGCGGCGGCCGGGAGGCGGCCGGGCGCCGTCGGGGTCAGCGGTGCCAGAAGCCGCGCTTCTTCGGGGCGACGAGCTTCGCCACCGCGGCGACGAACAGTTCGGCGACGGGGGAGGGGCCTTCGCCGTGGTTGAGGTGGCCTTCGGAGGACCACTCGCCGAGGACGGTGCCGGGGCTGCCGTCGAAGGGGTTGAGCGCGTGTTCCAGGGTCACGTAGCGGACGGTCTTGGTGCCCTGGGGGTGGACGGCGGCGACGAAGTGGGCCTCGGTGGCGCCGGTCGGGGTGGGGAGGGTGACGAGCAGCAGGGGGTGGCCGTCGGCCCGCAGGTGCCGGCAGTCCAGGCCGTGGCTGGGCAGCCGGTCCTCGGGCGGGAGGGTCTGGCCGAGGTTGTCCCAGATGCCGGTGAGGACGGGCAGGAGGCTGCCGCCGGCGTCCGGGACGGTCAGCCGCGGGCCGAATTCGAGGACCTGGCGGGCGAGCTCGCGGTGGACGAAGCGGTAGTGGTGGGGCCGTGGTTCGGTCATGGGGCCCACGGTAGCGAACCACTCGGAGCGGGCGGTCGGCACATCCGACTTCCCGCTCCGAAAGGGCAGTTGACCAGCACCGTGGGCCCGGGGGCGGCCCGTCAGTGACTGTTCTTGAGGTTGAGCACGACCACTCCGACGATCACCAGGGCGATCCCCAGCCACTGGAGGCGTCCCAGTGATTCGCCGAAGGCGACCACGCCTATTCCGGCGACCGCCGCCGTCCCGGCCCCCGACCAGACGGCGTAGGCGACCGAGACCGGGATGTGCTTGAGCGCGCGCCCGAGCAGCACGAAGGACAGCACGTAGCCGACCGCCACTCCCAGGCTCGGCCAGAGGCGGGTGAACCCCTCGGTGAGCTTGAGGCAGCTGGTCGCGCAGACCTCGCTCAGGATGGCGAGGGAGAGCAGGAGATAGGGCATGCCGGTCAAACGGCCCGGGCGGCGCCGAGCTTCCCCAGCAGGGCGAGGTCGGCCTGTTCCAGGCTGGCGAGCAGGGTGATCCGGCCGCCGTCGGGCATCGGCGTCGAGGTGGACGGCACTGCGAGCACGGCGCAGCCGGCCGCGGCGGCGGAGGCGACTCCGGTCGGGGTGTCCTCGACGGCGACGCAGGCGGCCGGGTCCAGGCCGAGCCGTTCGGCGGCGGCGAGGTACGGGTCCGGTGCGGGCTTGGTGCGCGGGGTGTCCTCGGCGGCCAGGGTGACGGCGAACCAGTCCCGGCCGATGGCGGCGAGGACCAGGTCGACCACCTGGCGCGGGGAGGCGGAGACCAGGGCGGTGGGCACCTGCGCGTCCCGCAGGGAGGCCAGCAGGGCGAGCGCGCCGGGGCGCGGGACGGTCTCGGCGGCGACCTTGGCGGCGAAGGACTCGCCGAGCCGGGCGGCGAGTTCGGCCTCGGTGAGGTTGGTGCCGCTGACCTTGTGCAGGTGGGCGGCGGTGTGCTCGACGGCCTGGCCGAGCACTTCGGGGGCGTCCTGGTCGGTGAGCGCGTGGTGGAGCTCGTCGGCGAGTTCGGCGGTGGCCTGCCACCAGAGCTGCTCGGTGTCGACCAGGGTGCCGTCCATGTCGAACAGGACGGCGGCGGGGCGGGGGGCCTCGGGCGCCGGAGCGCCGGGGGCCAGGGGGTCGGGCGTCACGGAGGATTCGGGCGTCAGGGCGGAGTCGGGCGTCAGGGCTTCAGGCATGGCGGTACCTTCGGTGGTTCATCAGATGGTGCTACGCAGATGGGGTTCGAGGCTCTCAGACGGTGCGGCGGTCCACCAGCACCGGACGCTCCGGCAGCAGGAGCTCGGCGCGCGAGCCGGCCGGCAGCGCGGCGGCGGCCTCGGTCGGCAGGTCGGCCTTGACCTCGGTGCCGTCGTCGAGGCGGACGGTGAGCCGGGTGACGGCGCCCAGGAAGGACGCGGTGATCACCAGGGCCGGGCCGGCCTCGGACGGGGTCAGGGTGACGTTCTCCGGGCGGACCAGCACCTGGAGCTCGCCGTCGGCGGGCAGGTCGCCGTCCACCGCGTGCCGGCGGCCGAGCACCTCGACGCCGTCGGACGTGCGGGTGCACGGGATGCGGCTCATGGTGCCGACGAACTCGGCGACGAACGCGGTGGCCGGTCGGCCGTACAGCTCGGACGGGGTGGCGCACTGCTCCAGCCGGCCCGCGCGCAGCACCGCGACCCGGTCGGCCATCGACAGCGCCTCCTCCTGGTCGTGGGTGACGAACAGGGTCGTGATCCCCAGTTCCTGCTGGAGCCGGCGGATCTCCTCGCGCAGCTGGAGGCGGACCTTGGCGTCCAGCGCGGACAGCGGCTCGTCGAGCAGCAGCACGCGCGGCTGCAGGGCGAGCGCCCGGGCGAGCGCGATGCGCTGCTGCTGGCCGCCGGACATCTGGTGCGGGTAGTGCTCGGCGCGGTGCGGCAGGCCGACCAGCTCCAGCAGCTCCTGGGCGCGCTTGCGGCGCTCGGCCTTGCCGGCGCCGCGCATCCGCAGCCCGAAGGCGACGTTGTCCAGCGCGCTCAGGTGCGGGAAGAGGCTGTACGACTGGAACACCATGCCCGCGTCGCGCTTGTGGGCGGGGATCGCGGTGATGTCCTGCCCGTCGACCAGGACCTCGCCGGAGTCGTGCTGCTCGAAGCCGGCCAGGATGCGCAGCGCGGTGGTCTTGCCGCAGCCGGACGGGCCGAGCAGGGCGAGCAGTTCGCCCGGGTGGACGGTCAGGTCCAGGCCGTCGAGGGCGGTGGTGGCGCCGAACGAGCGGCGCAGCGAGCGGAACTCGACGGTGGCGCCGCCGGGGGCGAGCGCGGCACCGGCGACGGGGGCGGAAACCGTGGTCATGGCTGGTGACTCCTGGAAAGCGTGGGGTGGTTCAGGACCGTGCGGCCAGGGCGCGGGACGGCCGCGCGGCGGGGTGTCTCAGGCCCGCGCGCCCTTGCGGCCGCGGCCGACGGCGGACATCAGCAGCAGGACGAGCCAGACGATCAGCAGGCTGAGCATCGAGACGGCGACGGACATCTGGCCGTCGCTCTTGCCGTTGGAGTTGATCCACACCGAGAAGGGGGCGAAGCCGAGGATGGAGGCGGTGGTGAACTCGCCGAGCACCAGGGCGACGGTGAGGACGGCCGCGTTCAGCAGCGCGCTGCGCAGGTTCGGCAGGACGACGGTGAACACCGCGCGCAGCCAGCCGGCCCCGCAGTTGCGGGCGGCCTCGACCAGGGTGGCGACGTCCACGCCGCGCAGCCCGGCGTCCAGCGCCCGGTAGGCGAACGGCAGTGCCATCAGCACGTAGGCGATGACCAGGACGATCGGGAACTTCGGGTCCTGGATGGCCACGATGGTCTGGAACAGCGGGGTGTCCTGGAGGTAGTCCGGGCCCCAGCGCAGCACGCCGATGATGCCGGTGGTGAGCGCGACCACGGGGACGACCAGCGGCATCGAGCACATCACCTCGATCACCGGGCGCAGCTTCGGCGCACCGAGCCGGGCGGCGAGCATCGCCGGGACGAGCAGGAGCAGCAGCACCGCCACCGTGACGCCGGCCAGCTCCAGGCTCAGCACCAGGCTGTCCAGGAAGCCGGGCGCGTTCAGCAGCTCGGTGTAGGCCCGGAAGGTGGTGCCGCCCTTGTTGTCGTCGACGCTGAAGATCACCGAGGAGGCCAGCGGTACGGCGAAGTAGACGCCGCAGAGCAGCAGGACGAGGCCGCGGCCGAAACGGATGCGATTGATCAGGCGAGCCACTTGGCACTCCGGCGCTGAAGGGGCAGGTACACGGCCATCACCAGGCAGGCGACCACGATCATGTCGAGGCCGAGGGCGAGGGCGAGGTTGCCCTGGCCGACCAGGACGTTGCCGGACAGCGCGTCGCCGATCTGCATCGAGATCAGCGGCACCGAACTGCCCACCATGGCCTCGGCGGTGGCGTACGCGGCGAAGGAGGCGCCGAACAGCAGCACGAAGCCGCCGAGCAGCGAGGGCACCAGGACCGGCAGGGCCACGTGCCGCCAGTACTGCACGACGGTGGCGCCGTTGTTGTACGCGGCCTCGCGCCACTGGGTGCGCAGGCCCTCCAGGGCCGGGGTGATGGTGATGACCATCAGCGGCACCAGGAAGTACAGGTAGACCACGGAGAGGCCGGTGAAGGTGTAGAGGTTCCAGCCGTGGCTGGTGAGGCCGAACTTCTTGGTGACCTCGCCGGCGTTGCCGAGGGTGGCGACGAACATGAAGGCGAGCGGCACACCGCCGAAGTTGGCGAGCACGCCGGAGGCGGAGAGCACCGCCTCGCGGAACACCCGGAACCGGGAGGTGGCCACGGCCTGGGCCAGCGGCAGGCCGACCACGGTGGCGATCAGCGCGGTCAGCAGGGAGAGCTTGACGCTGCCCCACAGGGCGGTCCAGTAGGCGCCCTGCAGCGAGCCGGTGAGGTTGTCGGTGGTGAAGGTGCCGCCGCCGTCGGGGGCGTCGGGCGAGGTGGTGAACGCGCCGATGGCGATCGCGACGGCGGGCAGGCCGAAGCCGACCAGGAAGAACAGGAGCAGGGGGAGGGCGGCCAGCCAGGCGCGGCCGCGGCCGGCCCGGGGCTTGCCGGGGCGGGGGGCCCTGGCGGTCTTGGCGGTCTCGGTGCTCTTGGCCGTGGTGGCCGTGGTGGCCGTGGTGTCCGCGGTGTCGGTGGCCTTGGCCGTTGTGGCGTCGGCGGTGGCGGGGGTGGTTGCTGCGGGGCCGGGGGCGCCCCCGCCGCTCTGGGCGGCGGAGGCGGGGGCCGGCACCGGGGTGGGAGCCGTGGTCATCGTCAGGTCAGCCCGCGATCGCCTTGGCCCAGTTCTCGGTCACGGTCTTCTTGGCCGTGTCCGTCTGCTCCTGGGTCGGGAAGGTGGTGAAGGGCTTCTCGACCGGCGGGAGCTTGGCGGCGCCCGCGGCGTCCAGGGTGCCGGCCGTCTTCATGGCGTCGAACAGGGCCGGGGTGGCGTAGCCGCCCAGGAAGCCGTTCTGGCCCTCGGCGCTGTACAGGTACTCCTCCCACAGGCGGGCGGCGGCCGGGTGCGGCGCGTCCTTGTTGATCGCCTGGTTGTAGTACTGCGCGTAGGAGCCGTCCGAGGGGATGGTCACCTGCCAGTCGATGCCCTTGCTCCTGAACTTGTCGGCGTAGCCGGCGTTCAGGTACGACCAGTCGATGCTGATCGGGGTCTCGCCCTTCTCGATGGTCGCCGGGGTGACCTCGACCGGGTTGAAGTTGCCGGCCTGCTTGACCTTGGCGAAGAAGTCGATGCCGGGCTGGATGTTGTCCAGCGAGCCGCCGTTGGCGAGCGCGGCCGCGTAGACGGCGCCGAACGCGGCACCGGCCTTGGTCGGGTTGCCGTTCAGGGCGACCATGCCCTTGTACTCGGGCTTCAGCAGGTCGGCGAAGGTCTTCGGGCAGGCGGACACCTTCTTGGCGTCGCACGCGATCGACATGTAGCCGCCGTAGTCGTTGTAGTGCAGGCCGTCGGCGTTCTTCATGGTGGCCGGGATCTTGTCGAAGTCGGTGACCTTGTACGGGGCCAGCAGGCCCTGCTTGGCGGCGCTGAGCGCGAAGGCCGAGCCGAGGTCGACGACGTCGGGGGCGCGGTCCTGGCCCTTGCGGGAGGTGATCGCGTTGATCTCGTCCTGGCTGGCGCCGTCGGGGTTCTCGTCCTCGATCTCGATGCCGTACTTCGCCTTGAAGTCGTCCATCAGCTTGCCGTAGTTCGCCCAGTCGCGCGGCAGCGTGATGGCGTGCAGCTTCCCCTCCTTCTTGGCGGCGGCGATCAGGCCGTCCATCCCGCCGAAATCGGCGACCGAGGTGGCGGTCTTGGCGCTCTTGCCGCCCGCGGCGTCGCCGGACTTCGCGGTGGAGGAGCCGGCGGAGCCGCAGGCGGTGAGGGACAGCGCGGCGGCGGTCAGGACCGCTGCGAAGGCGGCGGAACGGGCGCGGTGCACGGACACGGGTCAGTCTCCTGATCGGGTGTACTGCAAGGGGGTGAGCTGCGGTGGGGTTGTCTGATCGGGGGATCGCGCGAGTGGCCGTTCGGAGCCGTTCTGAGGTGCCCGGTGCCGTTCGGAGCCGCCCGGAGCCGTTCGAGGCCGTCCGAGTTGACTAGCCAACTTCGCTGACGGACGTAAGTACGCCGGAGTCCGATGACGGGAAGGTGAACGGACGGCCCAGAACCGGGGTCGGCTGCGGGAACGGTCGAATCCGGCCATCGGAGCGTGATCCGTTCGGTGCGATGCTTCAAAGGCGCAGCGGGATAAGGTCGGGCTGTCCGTGCCGGTACGGCTGCGCAGGACACCGCCCCAGGAGGGACATTGACTGACGTGGCACTTGAGCCCGGGCGCCCCGCCGAGCGCGCTCCCGGCGCCCTGTACCGGAAGGTCGCCGCCGACCTGCGCGAGGCCATCACCACCGGCGCGTACGGCGAGGCCGGCCGGCTGCCCGCCGAGGGCGCGCTCGCCGAGCAGTACGGCGTCTCCCGCGGCACCGTCCGCCAGGCGCTCGCCGTCCTGCGCTCCGACGGGCTGGTCACCTCCCGCCGCGGCACCCGGCGCGTCGTGCTCGGGGGCGCCCGGGTGCAGAGCTTCTCCGAACTGCTCAGCTTCACGCACTGGGCGTACTCGATGGGCGAGGAGCCCGGCGGCATCCTGGACTCGCTGGTCCGCCGCCCCGCCGACACCGCCGAACGCGAGCAACTGCGCCTGGAGCCGGGCGCCGAGGTGTACGTGACCGTCCGGCTGCGCACCCTCTCCGGCACGCCCGTGATGGTCGAGCGAACCATCTACCCGCCGCGGGTCGGCGAGATCGTCGCCGAGCTGCCGGCGGACGTCGTCTCGCACACCGAAGTCCTGCGCGAGCACGGCATCCTGTTCACCGACGCCGACCACACCATCGACATCGTGGCCGCCAACGCCGAGGACGCCCGGCTCCTCGGCTGCCGCCGCGGCGGCCCGCTGCTGCGCGAACGGCGGCGCACGACGGACCCGACCGGCACTCCGGTGGAGTGGTCCCAGGACCGCTACCTGCCCGGGACGGTGGCGTTCAGCATCCACAACTCGCTGGCCGCGTCGGCGCTTTCGCGGCACGCCCGGGAGGGTGACTGAGCCCGGGGCGGAGCCCGGTCCGCCTCCCGGGCGTGCCGGCCGGCGCCATCAGTGCATGAGCGCGGCGAGCAGCGGGCGGTAGTGCTCGAATCCGGGTGTCGGCGCCCCGGCCGTCTTCGCCTGCTCGTCCCAGCGGCGGACGGCCACCGCGTCGGCGGCGCCCGGGAGTTCGGCGAACGCGGCGGCCTGCCGCTCGTCCATCGGGCCGCCCTGGACGGTGAGGGTGTACTCCGAGGCCTCGGACAGCCGCTGCCGGTAGTCCGGTTCCACTGCGCAAAGGTAGCGCTTGGCGGCCACGTGCAGCCGGACCGGCTCGGTCACCTCCGGGCCGAACCACCGCGCCAGCCAGTCGGCGCCGGTGTCGCTGTGCCGGTTGTCCTGACCCTCCATCAAGTCGCTTCCGTGCAGCGCGCCATGGAAGTGTCCGACGTCGTGCAGCAGTGCGGCGGCGACGAGGTGGTCCGGCGCCCCGGCCGCCTCGGCGGCAGCGGCGGCCTGGAGCATGTGCTCGGCCATGGTGACCTCCTCGCCCAGGTACTCCCCGGCGCCCTCGCCCGCGAACAGCCCGGCGATCGCGTCCAGCGCGGCGGCGCGCCGGTGCAGCACGGCGAGGGTGCTGCCCAGTGTGTCCAGGTCGGCGTAGCAGCCCTGGAGGTGGCGGTGGCCGTCCTGCTGGAAGGCCGTCCGGGCGTGCAGCAGCCGGGTGTTGTCGAAGACCAGGCAGTCGCCGCGGTCGAGGCGGAAGGCGAGCTGGAGTTCGGGGCGCAGGGTGATCGCGGCGAAGCGGCGGTACGCGGCGTAGAAGGCCGTCAGTTCGCCGGAGCTCCCGCGCAGGGTGCCGATCGAGCGGTTGTTGAACCGCACCTCGCGGATCCGGCCCAGGGCGTCCACCTCGATCAGCGGGCGGTCGGCGCGCAGTTCGGTGCGGCGGTCGCGGAAGACGAACGGGACGGGCGTGCGGGTGAGCGTCTCGAAGTCCGCCGGTGCCTCCTCCCGGAGGAGCGCCGCCGCCCGGAACCCGTCCACCAGGCCGGAGTCGCCGCCGGTCGCGGAGTTCTCCAGGCAGTGCAGGAGCTGGAGCGTCGGCACCGGGTCCCGGTACGGGTTGTCGGTGTGCGGTGCGATCGCGACGCTGGTGAACGCCAGGTTGTTCGGATCCGGCTCGACCCGGACGTCGAACAGCTCCCCGTAGTTGGTGACCCGGACGTAGCCGAAGCTCTCGGCCACCGCGAGGACCTGCCGCTCCACCGCCGGCACCCCGCGCAGCACCGCGAAGCCGCTGCGGCGCACGGCGGTGAGGACGGCGGCCTGCTCGGCGGGGTCGGCCAGGTACGCCTCCCACCGCGCCTCGGGGATCCCGTGTGCGAAGTCCGCCGCCACCCAGAGCCGCTTGCCCTCCTCCGTCCGCCCGTCGCCGTCCCGCTCGGCGCCGAGCCACTCCAGCGGGTACCGGGAGTGGTGCCCGTCCGACCAGAGCACCTCCAGGCCCTCGTCGGTCTCCGTGCTCGCGGCGACCGCCAGGTCCTGCGGCAGGTCGTCGATCTGGAACAGCTTCTGCCCGTTCCTGGGGTCCCGGCACTCGGCGCACGGGCAGTTGTCGCGCAGCCAGTACGGCGGCAGCTCGGTCACGGTGGTCTCCTCCTCGGCGGCGTCCCGGGTGAAGTTGTATAGCCAACTTCACCCCTGGCCGGAGCCTGCCTGCCCCCGGTGAGATCGGCGTGCCGCGCAGATGAACGCTGCGGGAACTGTGCCGGGAGCCGATGGCCGAAACCTTCCGCTCCGCGTGGGACCAGGTCCTGTCCGAGGGTGAGACGGAGCGGCCCCCGGGACCGGGTGTCCCAGGGGCCGCTCCGCGTGATCGGGCCTCGACGGCGCCGTGGTGTCAGCCCTGGACGGCTGCCGTCCAGGCCGCCTCCGCGGCGGCCAGGGCCGGGGCCGGGTCCGCGTCCGTCGCGGTGGCGAGGGCGGTGAGGCAGGCGCGGACGGTGGGCAGGGCGGCGGCGGGGCCGTAGTGGTTGACGCGGAGCATCGACGCGGCGAGGGGGCCGCCGCCGGGCTGGACGGGGAGGGCGGGGTCGAGGCGGGCGGCGAGCTCGGCCGCGTGCACGCCGGCCGGGGTGCGCAGGGTGGTGGCGACGGGGGCCGCGTGGGCGTCCTCGGTGACGAACGGGGCGAGGGTGCCGAGCGCGCGGGCGCCCGCGCGGGTGGCGGCGGAGGCGGCGCGGTGGCGGGCGATGACGGCGGGCAGGCCGTCGGCGGCGATCCGGTCGAGGCAGGCGCCGAGGGCCAGCATCTCCAACTGGGCGGGGGCGTGCGGGAGCACGGTGCGCCCGGCGTCCGTCCAGCGCTCCTTCCAGTCGAGCAGGGACAGGTAGGAGCGGCGCGGGGCGGCCGGGTTGGCGGCGATCCGCTCCCAGGCGCGCTGGGAGACGGAGACGGCGGAGACCCCGGCGGGGCCGCCCATGGCCTTCTGGCCGCCGATGACGCACAGGTCGACGCCCCACTCGTCGGTGAGCAGCGGCTCGGCGGCGACGGAGGCGACCGCGTCGAGCATCAGCAGGGCGCCGTGCTCGCGGACGGCGGCGGCGATCCCGGCGACGGGGTTGGTGTTGCCGGTGGCGGCCTCGGCGTGGACGAGGGAGACGAAGTCGACGGCCGGGTGGGCGGCGAGGGCGTCGGCGACCTGCTGCGCGCTGACCGCGCTGTCGAAGGGGACGGCCAGGTCCACGACCTCGACCCCGCAGGAGCGCAGCCAGTTGCCGAAGGTCTGCCCGTACGGGCCGGTGACGATGTTGAGCGCGGTGGAGCCGGGGTGCGCGGCGCCGCGGATCGCGGCCTCCAGTGGCAGCAGCGCCTCACCCTGGGTGACGATGACGTCCGCGGTGGTGTGCAGCAGTGCGGCCACCTGGTCCTCGATCGCCGCGAACTCGGCGGCGCTGAGCGGGGGGAGGTCGAGGAAGGGGCTCACGGTAGCGGCCTTTCGGGCATGAGGTGGTGGGTGTCGGCACGAGTCTGCCGCATTCTTGCTGCTTACAGGGAACACGCCCGTCGGTAGAGTGCGGGCCATGAGCGATGGCGCGGTGCTGCACGTCCGGGGTCGGGTGCTGGTCGGTCCGGAGGACGTCCGGGACGAACTCTGGGTCGTGGACGGCCGGGTGAGCTTCACCCGCCCGCCCGGCGCCGAGGACGTCCGGACGGTGACCGGCTGGGTGCTGCCCGGTCTGGTGGACGCGCACTGCCACGTCGGCCTGGACGCGCACGGCGCCGTCGACGCGGAGACCAGCGAGAAGCAGGCGCTCACCGACCGTGACGCCGGCACCCTGCTGATCCGCGACGCCGGCTCGGCCGCCGACACCCGGTGGATCGACGAGCGCGAGGACCTGCCCCGGATCATCCGCGCCGGGCGGCACATCGCCCGCACACGCCGCTACATCCGCAACTACGCGCACGAGATCGAGCCCGGCGACCTCGCCGCGTACGTCCGTGCGGAGGCCCGGCGCGGCGACGGCTGGGTGAAGCTGGTCGGCGACTGGATCGACCGCGAGCGCGGCGACCTCGCCGCCTGCTGGCCCGGCGACGCGCTGGCCGAGGCGATCGCGGCGGCGCACGAGGAAGGCGCGCGGGTCACCGCGCACTGCTTCGCCGCCGAGTCGCTGCCGGACCTGCTGGCGGCCGGCATCGACTGCATCGAGCACGCCACCGGGCTGACCGAGGAGCTGATCCCGGCCTTCGCCGAGCGCGGCGTGGCGATCGTCCCGACGCTGGTCAACATCGCCACCTTCCCGGGCCTGGCGGCCGGCGGCGAGGGCAGGTTCCCGGCCTGGGCGGCCCACATGCGGCGGCTGCACGAGCGCCGCTACGCCACCGTCGGCGCCGCGCACGACGCCGGCATCCCGGTGTTCGTCGGCACGGACGCGGGCGGCTCGCTGGCGCACGGGCTGGTCGCGGAGGAGGTGGCGGAGCTGGTGAAGGCGGGGCTGAGCCCGGCGCAGGCGCTGTCGGCGGCCAGTTGGGGTGCGCGGGAGTGGCTGGGTCGGCCGGGGCTGGAGGAGGGGGAGTCGGCCGACTTCGTGGTGTACGGGGAGGACCCGCGGGCGGACGTCCGGGTGCTCGCCGACCCGCGGCTGGTGGTGCTGCGCGGCCGGCCGGTGGGGTGAGCGGGTGGCCGGTGGCGGGCGATCCGTCGTGGTCGGCCGTGGGCCGGGTGGTCCCGGGTTCGTATGCATGATCATCCGCTGAACGCGCTGTCGGCGTAGGCCGATAGGGTGGCCACCATGGCACCGCGTCCACTGAACGAGATCGTCGAGCCCGGTTGGGCCACCGCCCTGGAGCCCGTCGGCGGGCAGGTCGCCGCCATGGGCGACTTCCTGCGCGCCGAACTGGCCGCCGGCCGCACCTACCTGCCGTCCGGGCCGAACGTGCTGCGGGCCTTCCAACAGCCCTTCGCCGACGTGCGGGTGCTGATCGTCGGACAGGACCCGTACCCGACCCCGGGCCACGCCGTCGGGCTCAGCTTCTCGGTGGCGCCGGAGACCCGGCCGATCCCGGCCAGCCTGATCAACATCTTCCAGGAGTACGGCAGCGACCTCGGCCTGCCCCAGCCGTCCAACGGCGACCTCACCCCGTGGACGCAGCAGGGCGTCCTGCTTCTCAACCGCGCGCTGACCACCGCGCCGCGCAAGCCCGCCGCGCACCGGGGCAAGGGCTGGGAGGAGGTCACCGAGCAGGCGATCCGGGCGCTGGTGGCGCGCGGCGGCCCGCTGGTGGCGATCCTGTGGGGGCGCGACGCCCGCAACCTGCGGCCGCTGCTCGGGGAGATCCCGGCGATCGAGTCGGCGCACCCGAGCCCGTACTCGGCGAGCGGCGGCTTCTTCGGCTCGCGGCCGTTCAGCCGGGCGAACGAGCTGCTGGCGCGGCAGGGGGCGCAGCCGGTGGACTGGCGACTGCCGTAGCAGACCGGAGTCAGCGGCAGACGTCAATCTCACTCCAACGAGTGAAATGACGTTCTGTGTGGCTCCTGTGACGGACTGTTCGAGAAGACTGGCGGCTCACCGTTCGGAACGCCGGCCCCTCCCCGCCTGTCGCGGGTGACGTCTGGGCGCGCTCCGGATCAACAGCACCTGTGGGGGTACCGCCATGTCTTCTCGTTCCACCAGCTCCGCCCGTTCCGCCGGTTCCACCCGTTCGGCTCGTTCCGTCCGCCGAGCCGCTTCCGCCGCCGCCGTGGTCGCGGCCTGCACGCTGCTCACCGTCCCGCCCGCGTACGCGGCCCCGGCCGCGCCGGCGGCCACCCCGGCGGGCACTGCGTCGTCCTCGCAGCCGTCCTCGCAGCCGTCCGCCGCCTCGCCCGGCAAGGCGCGCGCCGTCACCGCCGAACTCGCCCTGGACGTCAGTCTGTTGAACAAGACGGTCGATGTCCCGGTGGACCTCGCGCTCAACAAGGTGGAGACGCCGGCCCAGCGCGAGGGCTCGCTCCTCACCGCCAAGGTCGACGGCGTCGACCAGCAGGGCCCGGTCACCCTGGTCAAGGCCGACATCGGCACGGCCGTGACCCGCATCGACGCCAAGGGCGCCGCCGCCTCCGTCAAGCTGGTCAACGCCGACGTGCACGCCCCCGGCCTGCCCGCCACCACGCTGATCGGCCTGGAGGCGATGAGCGCCGAGGCGACCTGCCCCGTCGACGGGCAGCCGACCGCCGACGTCGTCGCGCCCGCCAAGCTGACGGTGCTCGGCAAGCCCGTCACCATCGGCCTGTACGGGCCGACCAAGGTGGACGTGCCGCTGATCGGCAGCGTGTCGGTGGAGCTCTCCAAGAAGAGCACCACCTCGACCACCGCGGCCGCCTCCGCCCTGGAGGTGCAGGTGGAGGTGAACCCGTTGAACCTGAACGTCGCCAAGGTCACCGGCAAGATCACCGTGGCCTCGGTGAGCTGTGAGAAGCCCTCCGCGCCGGTTGCCGGTGCGACCCCGACCCAGGCCCCGACGTCGCCCGCGCCGACCGGCACCGCCGCCGCCACCACCGCCCAGCCGGTCGCGGACACCAGCACCACCGCCCGCGCCGTCGTCCCGCAGGCCGCCACCGAGAAGCCCGGGCCGTCGGAGAAGCCGGCCGCCGGCCTCGCCGCGACCGGCGGCAGCAGCGCCACCGGCCCGCTGGCCGCCGGGGCCGCCGCCCTCGTCGCCGGCGGGGCCTGCGCCCTGTGGGCCACCCGGCGCCGCCGGGCCGCGCACGCCCGCCGGAGCTGAGCCCCGGTCCCTCGCGGTGCGGGAGCGCCATCCCGGGTGCGACCCCGGAACCCCGGGTGCCATCCCGGAACCCCGGGTGCGACCCCGGCACCCCGGGTGCCATCCCGGAACCCCGGGTGCGACCCCGGCACCCCGGGTGCCATCCCGGAACCCCGGGTGCGACCCCGGCACCCCGGGTGCCGCTCTCGCCACTCCGGGCGCCGCCCTGGCACTCCCGCACCGTGACCGTGCCAATACGGAGGGTTGGTTCACATCCGCGTTACACAAGAGGAACAACCGGGAAACGGCGGCTTGCGACGCTACGCGGGCACCCACCACCCAGCAATGCGAGGTACACCGCCGTGGCAATCAAGGCCGAGTACATCTGGATCGACGGCACCAAGCCGACCGCGAAGCTCCGTTCCAAGACTCGGGTCCTGCCCAACGCGGACAAGATCCCGACCTGGGGTTTCGACGGCTCCTCGACCAACCAGGCGGAGGGCCACGCCTCGGACCGCGTGCTGGACCCGGTGAAGGTCGTGCCGGACCCGATCCGCGGCGGTGACAACATCCTGGTCCTGTGCGAGGTGCTGGAGACCGACGGCACCCCCCACGCGTCCAACACCCGCGCCCTGCTGCGCGAGGTCGACGAGAAGTACGCGGCGCAGGAGTCGATCTTCGGCATCGAGCAGGAGTACACCTTCTTCAAGGGCTCCCGCCCGCTCGGCTTCCCGGAGGGCGGCTTCCCGGCCCCGCAGGGCGGCTACTACTGCGGCATCGGCGCCGAGGAGGTCTTCGGCCGCGAGATCGTCGAGCTGCACCTGGACCGCTGCATCGACGCCGGCCTGGCGATCTGCGGCATCAACGCCGAGGTCATGCCCGGCCAGTGGGAGTTCCAGATCGGCCCGGTCTCCTCGCTGACCGTCTCGGACGACCTGTGGATCGCCCGCTACCTGCTGTACCGCACCGCCGAGGAGTTCGGCATCGACGCCACCCTGGACGCCAAGCCGGTCAGGGGTGACTGGAACGGCGCGGGCGCGCACACCAACTTCTCCACCAAGGCGATGCGCGAGGGCTACGACGCCATCATCACCGCCTGCGAGTCCCTCGGCGCCTCCCAGGACAAGGTGCTGGAGCACGTCAGCCAGTACGGCGACGACATCCAGTCCCGCCTGACCGGCAAGCACGAGACCGCCCCGTGGAACGTCTACAGCTACGGCGTCTCCAACCGCGGCGCCTCGGTCCGCATCCCGTGGCAGGTCGAGGTGGAGCAGAAGGGCTACATCGAGGACCGTCGCCCGAACGCCAACATCGACCCCTACGTCGTCACCCGCCTCATGATCAACACCTGCTGCGAGGCCCTGGAGAAGGCCGGCCAGGTCTGATCCGCCCCGCTGCGCACCGGCCGCCGGTCCTCCCGTACAAGGGAGGGCCGGCGGCCGTCGTCGTCGGGCATAATCGCTCGTATGACCGCTTCCGCCCGCCGTGTCCTCGTGCGACGTCTGCACGTGGACCTGGTGCGGGTGTGCGCGGCCGCGTGTTGCCGGTGAGTGTCTCCGTCCTCATCCCGCAGGCAACCCGGCGTAGGAGTGTGTCCGTCCATGTCGCTCGTGTTCCACTGGTTCCTTCCCACCAACGGTGACAGCCGGCAGATCGTCGGGGGTGGGCACGGGTCCACGCCGGGGGTGGCGGGGGCGGACCGGCCGCCGAGCCTGGGGTACCTGGGGCAGGTCGCCCGCAGCGCGGAGCAGTTGGGGTTCGAGGGGGTGCTGACGCCGACCGGCGCGTGGTGCGAGGACGCCTGGCTGACGACGGCGATGCTGACGCAGGTGACGGAGCGGCTGAAGTACCTGGTGGCGTTCCGGCCCGGACAGATCAGCCCGACGCTGGCCGCGCAGATGGCCGCGACGTACCAACGGCAGTCCGGCGGGCGGCTGTTGCTGAACGTGGTGACCGGCGGGGAGTCCGCCGAGCAGCGCGCCTACGGGGACTTCCTGGACAAGGACGCCCGGTACGCGCGGACCGGGGAGTTCCTGGACATCGTCCGGCGGCTGTGGGCGGGCGAGACGGTCGACCACCACGGGCCCCGTCTGCGGGTCGAGCGGGCCCGGCTGAACCGGCTGCCGGAGCCGGTGCCGACGGTGTACTTCGGCGGCTCGTCCCCGGCGGCCGGCGAGGTCGCGGCGCAGTCCGCGGACGTCTACCTGACCTGGGGCGAACCGCCCGACCAGGTACGGGAGAAGATCCGCTGGATCCGCGAACTCGCCGCCGCCCGCGGGCGGGTGGTGCGGTTCGGGATCCGGCTGCACGTGATCACCCGGGACACCGCCGCGCAGGCCTGGGCGGAGACCGAGCGGCTGCTCGCCGGAATGGACCCGGGGCGCGTGCGCCAGACCCAGCGGGCGCTCGCCGAGAGCGAGTCGGAGGGCCAGCGGCGGATGCTCGCGCTGCACGGCGGCTCGGCCGAGCGGCTGGAGGTGCACCCGGGGCTGTGGGCCGGGATCGGCCTGCTGCGCGGCGGCGCCGGGACGGCCCTGGTGGGCAGCCACCGGGAGGTCGCGGACCTGATCACCGAGTACCACGAGCTGGGGATCGACGAGTTCGTGCTGTCGGGCATGCCGCACCTGGAGGAGGCGTACTGGTTCGGCGAGGGCGTGCTGCCGCTGCTGGCCGCCCGCAACCTGTGGCACCGGCCGTGAACCCGCAAACCGCTGGTCAATCCGCCGGGGCGGCCGGAGAATTCACGGCATGACGCTGCCCCTGCTCCTCCTCGACGTGGACGGACCGCTCAACCCCTACGCCGCGCCGAAGACCCGGCGGCCGGAGGGGTACGACACCCACCGCCTGCTCCCGACCTGGTGGGCGGACCGGCAGGCGCGCTACTCCGGCGCGCAGGCGAAGCCGCTGCGGGTGTGGCTGAACCCGGCGCACGGGCCGGAACTGCTCGGCCTGCCCTACGAACTGGTGTGGGCCACCGGCTGGATGGGCGAGGCGAACACCCACATCGGCCCGAACCTCGGCCTGCCCGAACTCCCCTACATCCAGTGGACGGACCTGTTCGGGGAGGACCCGGACGGCCTGCACTGGAAGACCCGGGACGTGGTCGCCTGGGCGGACGGCCGCCCGTTCGTCTGGGTGGACGACGAACTCGGCCCGCAGGACACCGCCTGGATAGCCGCCCACCACCCCGCCCCGGCACTCACGTTCCACGTCAACCCCCGAATCGGCCTGCTGGCCGCCGACTTCGTGGCCCTGCGCGAATGGGCGGTCGCGGCATGAGGATCGGGACGGTCGAACGGCTGCGGCGCTACCCGGTGAAGTCGCTGCTGGGGGAGGAGCTGGCGGCGGTCGGGGTGGACGGGCGCGGCCTGGAGCGGGACCGCGGCCGCGCCCTGCTCGACCTCGACACCGGGAAGGTCGCCAGCGCCAAGAACCCGCGGCTGTGGGCGGGCCTGCTCGGTTACACGGCGGCGACCACGGCGGGCGGCGTGGTGATCACCGGCCCGGACGGGCGGTGCGTGGACGAGGAGGAGCTGTCGGCGGCGCTCGGCCGCAAGGTCGCCCTGATCGCCGAGCGCCCGCCCGGGGCGACGATCGAGCGGGCCGTGCCGGAGGAGGTGCTGGCGCACGGCATCGAGGCCGAAGTCGACGTCACCGTCAACGAGTTGGGCCGGGCCGCGCCGGACGGCGGCTTCTTCGACTTCGCCCCGCTGCATCTGGTCACCACCTCGACGCTGGCCGCGACCGGCGCCGAGGCGGAGCGCTACCGCCCGAACCTGGTGATCCGCACCGAGGGTGAGGGGTACGTCGAGAACGCGTGGGTGGGGCGGGAGTTGGCGATCGGGCCGGTGCTGCGGCTGCGCATCGTGGTGCCCACGCCGCGCTGCGCCGTCCCGACCCTGCGGCACGGCCCGCTGCCCCGGAGCACGTCCGCCCTGCGCGTCCCGGCCGAGCGGAACCGCCTGGTCCCGCTGGAGGGCATGCCCGCGCTGCCCTGTGCGGGGGTGTACGCGCAGGTGCTGGTGCCCGGCCGGGTCGCGGTGGGGGATGCGATCAGGCTGGGCCGAGGCGGGGCAGGGCGGGAGGCGGTGGGGTGAGAACGGCGGCGAGGGCGTCCAGGAAGCGGTCGGTGGTGGCCTCGTCCCGGACGGCGATCCGCAGCCACTCCTCGCCCAGCCCCGGGAAGGTGTCCCCGCGCCGGACGGCGAAGCCGCGCCCGCGCAGCCGCTCCCGGACGGCCGCCGCGTCCGGCAGCCGTACCAGGGCGAAGGACGCGGCCGGCTCGCCGTACACCCGAAGAGTCGGGAAGGCGGCCAAGCCCTTCAGCAAGTACGTCCGCCACAGGGCCAGTTCGGCGGCTGCCTCCTCCGCCTCGGCCAGCGCGGCCGGGCCGCTGCACGCCTCGGCGGCGGCCAGCGCGGGGGTGGAGACCGGCCAGAGCGGTTGGGCGGCGCCGAGCGCGGCGATCAGCGGCGCGGGCCCGAGGACGTAGCCGATCCGCAGTCCGGCCAGGCCCCAGGTCTTGGTGAGGCTGCGCAGGACGACGACCTGGCCGGGCAGGTCCCGGGCCGGGGCGAGGGACTCGCGTTCGCCGGGCACGGTGTCCATGAACGCCTCGTCGACCACCAGGGTGCGTCCGGGGCGGGCGAGTGCGGCGACGGCGTCGGCGGGGTGCAGGACGGAGGTCGGGTTGGTGGGGTTGCCGAGGACGACCAGGTCGGCCTCCTCCGGGACGGCCCCCAGCCGGAACCCGTTCTCGGGGGACAGCAGCACCCGGTGCACCTGGTGCCCGGCGTCCCGCAGCGCCGCCTCGGGTTCGGTGAACTGCGGGTGCACCACGACGATATGACGTGCAGTCAGAACTCGGGCCAGTAGGACGAAGGCCTCTGCCGCCCCCGAGGTGAGCAGCACCTCGTCGGTGGGCCGCCGGTGCCGGGCGGCCACCGCCGCGCGGGCGGCGCCCTGGTCGGGGTAGGCGGCGAGGTCGCCGAGGGTGGCCGCGAGCCGGTCGCGCAGCCAGGCCGGGGGTGTGCCGGTGCGGACGTTGACGGCGAGGTCGACCAGGCCGGACCCGTCGGCGCGCACCTCGGCGTCGCCGTGGTGGCGCAGGTCGGGTTCGGGGGCGGTCACGCGGGGTCTCCTTGCGGGTGGGCGGGCACATCGGGGGCGAGCGGCTGGAGGGGCAGCCCCGGGACGCGGTGGACGTCGTACGCGCCCGGCGGCACGCGCAGCGCCGCGCCGTCGCCGAGGGCGACCAGCGCCACGGCGTGCCCGTGCGCGGCCATGTCGACGGCCAGGTCAACAGCCAGGTCGACGGCCAGGTCGACGGCCGCGCCGGTGGCCGCTCCGGCGCCGTCGTCCGTCGCGATCCGCCTGGTCCCGGGCCGCAGCAGCTCGGCGACCGCCCCGACCGCGCCCGGCGCGCCCACGACCGCCGACGCACGCCGCAGTTCCGCCAGCGCGCGCGGCACCAGCAGGTCGTGCGCGCCCGGTCCGAGTCCGACGACGGCGAGGCGTCCGCGGACCGCCGCCCGGGCGATCGCGACCGTCGCCGCGGCGGACTTCCGTTTGGCGGCGACGAGCTCGCCACCGGGGGCGCTCGCCAGGGCGGCCGCCTCGGCGACGCTCGCGGTGCCGACGGCGGCGCCGACCAGGTCCGACGGGTTCGGCACGGCCACCGCGGCCAGGTCCGCCGCCGGGTGCTCGTCCACCGGCACCCCGCCGAGGCAGAACGCGGCCCAGCGCACCTCCGGGTGGTCCGCCTTGCCGGCCACCGTCGCCAGCCGGGCGATCGAGGCGCGGGCCAGGCCGTGTTCGGCCAGGGTGTCCGTGATCAGCCGCATCAGCTCGGAGTCCGTGGCGCCGCCGCCCGCGCCGACCCCGACGACCAGGGTGCGCGGGTGCACGAGGAGCACGTCCTCGTCGGGGTGGGTGCGGTCGGTGACCCGCAGGACGGGGGCGTCGGCGGGCGCGTCGGCGCGGGCGGAGGGCGGCAGGGCGGGCAGCGGGTACGCCAGGTCGCTCTCCAGCCGGACCGGCCGGCCCTCGGCGAGCGCCCGCGAGGCCGCCGAGCCGCGCGGCCCGCGGGTGTACGTCGACGCGTGACCGACCAGGTGCGCGAAGGGCCGGGCGGTGGCCGGGGGAGGGCTGCCGGTCAGGACGGCCCGGACGCCGAGCAGGGCGGCGAGTTCCTCGGCCAGTTCGTCGGCGCCGCTGTCGCGGCCGGTCAGCGGGACGGCGTAGCGCAGGTTCAGGTCCAGGCTGACCAGGCCGGGCCCGCCCGGGCGCAGGTGCGAGCCGTCGATCAGCAGTTGCGCGGTGGCCGCGACCGGCGCGAGGCAGACCACCAGGTCGTTGCGGCCGAGGGCGTAGTCCAGGGCCTCGGTCGGACCGAAGCAGGCACTGGCCACCGCGGTGTGGATGCGGGTGGTCTCCGGCCAGGCGGCGTGGATCTCGTCGGCCAGCACGCGGCCCGTCCCGTTGAGGGCGACCAGTCCGATCACGTCCCGCTCCTTCACCCAAAGCCCCGTGATCCCCGCACACGAGCATCCGTGATCCCGCCACAAGGGCCCCCGTGATCCCACCACGCCCGGTCGGAACGGGTCAATCGGGGCGGCTGTGGCGTGGACCGCCAACGGGCGGCAGCTGTTCGCCTGTTCTTCACTTGTCTTGTGCGGTACACGACACGGCGCGATCCTACTGTTCTCGGCGCTCCAACCAGGCAGCCCCGACGCACGGAGGACCCGATGGCCTTCGCACGACTCCGCACCCCCGGAACCACGTCCCCCCGCCGCCCCTTCCGCCGCCCGCTCCGCCGGCCCCTCACCGCCCTCGCCGCCGGGCTCGGCCTCGTCGGCGGCTCGCTCGGCCTGTGGGCCGCCGGCGGCAGCGCGGCCGCCGACACCGCCGGCGGGCTGCCCTCGCCCGACCACGTGATCGTCGTGGTGATGGAGAACCACGCCTACTCGCAGGTCATCGGCAGCAGCTCCAGCGCGCCGTACATCAACAACACGCTGGTCGCCGGCGGCGCCACGCTCACCCAGTCCTTCGCGCTCACCCACCCCAGCCAGCCCAACTACTACATGCTGTTCTCCGGCAGCGCGCAGGGCGTCACCGACGACAGCTGCGTCGACGTCGGCGCCCTCCAGCAGCCCAACCTGGGCTCCGAACTGCTCGCCGCCGGCCAGACCTGGGCCAGCTACAACGAGGGCCTGCCCGCCCAGGGCGCCACCGACTGCCGCGTCGACAACTACGCGCAGAAGCACAACCCGTGGTTCGGCTTCGGCAACGTGCCCGCCTCCAGCGCCTACGGCATGGACGCCTTCCCGACCGACTACACCACCCTGCCCAAGGTCTCCTTCGTCATCCCGGACCTGTGCAACGACATGCACGACTGTTCCGTCGGCACCGGTGACACCTGGCTGCAGACCAACCTCGCCGCCTACGCCACCTGGGCCAAGAGCCACAACAGCCTGCTCGTGGTCACCTTCGACGAGGACAACCGCCTCGCCGGCAACCGCATCCCGACCGTCGTCTACGGCGCCCACGTCACCCCCGGCAGCAGCACCGGCACCACCTACAACCACTACAACGTGCTGCGCACCCTGGAGGACCTCGCCGGGCTGACCACCCACGCGGGCAACGCCGCCAACGCCACCGACATCACCGGCATCTGGAACTGACGCCCGTGTACGTCGCGGACTCCCGCAGCTCCAAGGCCCCCGCCGCCCCGGCCTCCGCAACGGAGCCGCCGGGGCGGCGCGGCGCCGCCCTGCGCGCCGTACCCGGGACGGTGCTCGCCCTCGGCGCCGTCAGCCTGGTCACCGACATCTCCTCCGAGATGGTCACCGCCGTCCTGCCGCTCTACCTGCTCACCGGCCTCGGCCTCTCCCCGCTCGGCTTCGGGCTGCTGGACGGCATCCAGAACGGGTTCAGCGCGCTCGTCCGCCTCGCCGGGGGCCACCTCGCCGACCGCCGCGGCCGCGACGGCGCCGCCCGCCACAAGGCCGTCGCGGCCGTCGGCTACGGCCTGTCCGCGCTCTGCAAACCGCTGCTGCTGCTCGTCCACACCGTGCCGCTGATCGGCGCCGTGATCGCCGTCGACCGTACCGGCAAGGGCCTGCGCACCGCACCCCGGGACGCGATGATCTCGCTCTCCACCGAACCCGTCCACCGCGGACGGGCGTTCGGCGTGCACCGGGCGATGGACACCGCCGGCGCCCTGCTCGGCCCGCTCACCGCCTTCCTCGTGCTGCGCCTGGCAGGCGGGCCGATGCTCGCCGACGGCGGCGAACGACACGGCTACAACGCGGTGTTCACGGTCAGCGCGTGCGTCGCCGCCCTCGGCGTGCTGGTCCTGCTGCTGTTCGTGCCGAACCGACCGTCGACTGACGATCCGTCAACTACCGCTCCATCGCTGCGCGACAGCCTCGCCCTGCTGCGGCTTCCCGGGCTGCGACGGCTCACGCTCTGCGCCGTCCTGCTCGGACTCACCACCGTCAGCGACTCCTTCCTCTACCTCCTCGTCCAGCGCCGGCTCGGCCTCTCCGTCGACCTGTTCCCGCTGCTGCCGCTCGGCACCGCCGCCGCCTTCCTGCTGCTCGCCGTCCCGCTCGGCGCCCTCGCCGACCGGATCGGCCGCCGCCGGCTCTTCCTCGGCGGGCACGTGCTGCTGCTGCTCGCGTACGGGCTGCTGCTCTCACCGGCCGGCGGCCCGGCGGTGGCCGTCTGCGTCCTCGTGCTGCACGGCGCCTTCTACGCGGCCACCGACGGCGTGCTCGCCGCCGCCGCGGCCGACGCCGTCCCGGCCGGGCAGCGGGGCGCCGGGCTCGCCCTGGTCGGCACCGGGCAGGCGCTCGCCCGGTTCGCCTGCTCGCTGCTGTTCGGCGCGCTGTGGAGCGCGGTCGGCGGCACCGGCGCGCTGGGCTGGTCGGCGGGGGCGCTCGCGCTCTGCGTGCTCGGCGCGGCCGCCGTCCTGCGTGAACCTGCCGCCACCACCGTCGTCGAGGAGAGCCCGTGAACCGACTCCAGAACCGGACCAGGGTGATCATCCTCCTGGTCGCCGTCCTGCTGCTCGGCGCCGTCGGCACCGGGGCCGTCCTCCACGCCGCCGACCGCACCGCCCGGCGCGACCAGGCCCAGCCCGGCGGCCCCGCCGTCACCGAGGGCGCCGTCACCCTGCAAAAGCCCTCCGAGGGGCGGAAACTGGTCTTCCGCAACATGGCCTGGGGCCCGCACCGCGACGAACTCACCGCCGTCCCCGCCGACCGCCCGGACGGCCCGCGCACCGCCTCCGGCGTCCAGTGCCTGCGCTTCTACGCCGCCGCCGGCACCGGCATCTGCCTCCAGGCCCAGCACGGCGCCCTGGAGGACACCTACCGCGCCGTCGTCCTCGACGACCACCTGCGCGAACGGCGCTCCTACCCGGCGGCCGGCATCCCCACCCGCTCCCGGGTCTCCCCGTCCGGGCACCTCGCCGCCTGGACGGTCTTCGTCAGCGGCGACTCCTACGCGGGCACCGACTTCTCCACCCGCACCTCCATCGTCGACGTCCGCGACTGGAACCTCCGGGACAACCTGGAGACCTTCGACGTGATCAAGGACGGCCACCCCTACCAGGCCCACGACATCAACATCTGGGGCGTGACCTTCGCCGACGACAACACCTTCTACGCGACCCTCGCCACCGGCGGCCACACCCACCTCGTCCGCGGCGACCTCGCCGCCCACACCCTCACCACCCTGCACGAGAACGTCGAGTGCCCCTCGCTCTCCCCGGACGGCACCCGCATCGCCTACAAGAAGCGCGTCCCCGGCCTGTCCCCCGACGCCCCCTGGCGCCTGTACGTCCTCGACCTCGCCACCATGACCGAGACCGCCACCGCCGAACAGCGCAACATCGACGACCAGGCCGTCTGGTCGGACACCGGTACCCTCCTCTACGCTCTGCCCGGCGACTACGGCGCCGACCTGTGGACCGTCCCCGCCGACGGCGGCGGCGCCCCCCGGCGGGTCACCCAGGCCGCGGTCGCCCCCGCCTACCTGGGCTGAGGAACTCTCGGCTACGGTCCCTCGTCGAGCACAATGACGTCCTGATCGAACGGGGGAACGACAAACGTGGACGGCATCCCGCCCGAGCGCGCGGTCACCGACTCCTGGCCGGCCCTGCACGGCCGACCCGTCCTGCGGCGCACCGTCGCCGTCGGACTGGTCCTCTGCGTGTCCGTCGCGGCCGCCCTCGTGGTGCGCGGCGTCAACTCGCTCACCGCCGGCCGCGTCGGCCGCGAGACCGACCGCGACCGCGCCGAACTCCTCGCCGGCCTCCACCCCTCCCAACACCCCGGCGTCGGCCGCTCCTACGTCCCCGTCGGTGCCATCTACACCCACACCCCCGACGGCGCCCCCATCGCCTACCTGCACTACCGCGTCGCGGGCAAGGACGTCGGCCTCGGCGACTTCCTGCGCGCCTACGACCTCCCGGCCCCCCCGCCCCCCCCCCCCCGCCCCCCCCCCCCCCCCCCCCCCCCCCCCCCCCGCCCGCCGGCC
>NZ_JBHWIO010000007.1:55774-86500 GCF_042732075.1 Kitasatospora sp. NPDC059812 | reverse complement strand
CGTCACCCACCCCCGACGCCACCACCGCAGACCCGGCGCCCCCGGCACCCGCAGCACCCCCCGGCCTCCAGGCCGCCGACCCCGACGCCGAACCCGACCCCGACGCCGACCCCACCCCGGACCTCGACGACGACACCCTCGAGCCCACCCCCTCCGTCACCCTCCCCCCGACCCCAACCCCCACCCCGACGCCTACCCCCACCCCTTCCCTCACCCCCACCCCGCCCCCCACCCACCCCCAGACCACCCGCCGCATCTACGTCGCCACCATCCCCGGCGCCGCCCCGGGCGCCGCCGACATCTACATCCGCGCCACCGGCTGAGGGTGCAGCCCGCCGGGTGCCGCTGACGAGCCGGGCCCCGCCGGTGGGGACCGGCGGGGCTGCGGTGTGTTGGTGGGTGGGGGCGGGGGTGGGTCAGGCGGGTAGGCCGGGGACGGTGGTGATGGTGACGGGGTGGCCCATGGTGGTGATGCGCCAGGTGGCGAGGGCCTGGTAGGCGGGGGAGTGGTACCAGCCGTCGGCGTCGGCCGCGGTGGGGAATTCGAGGATGGCGGTCTTGGTGTAGGCGGTCTCGCCTTCCAGGCGGGCCGGGGTGTCGAAGGCGAGCAGGCGGCCCTGGTAGGGCTCCATGGTGGCGCCGACGTTGGCGAGGTAGTGGCCGAGGGCGGCGTCCGGGGTGTGGTCGGTGCGGGTGATGAGGACGTAGTGCATGGTGGGTTCCTTGTCCGGGCGGTCGGTGGTCAGCGGGTGGCCGGGGCGAGCGTGGGGGCGTCGGGGACGGTGGCGATGTCGGGGGAGGGAGTGGGCTTTCGGGTGGGGGCCTGGCCGGCGAGCATGGCGCCGAGGGCGAGCAGCAGGCCGAGGAGTTGCCAGCGGGTGAGGGTCTGGCCGAGGACGACGAGGCCGCCCACGGTCGCGACGACCGGGTTGATCAGGCCGAGGAAGGAGGCCGGTCCGGCGCCGAGGCGGTCGATGCCGCGGAACCAGAGGACGTAGCCGAGCGCGGTGCTGAACAGCCCGAGGTAGGCGAACCCGGCGAGGTTGGCGCCGCTGAGTGCGGGCGGCGCGCCTTCGACGACGGCCGCGAGCGGGACGAGGAACAGTGATCCGGCGAGTAGCTGCCAGGCCGTCAGGTCGAGCAGGGTGGCCCCTTCCGGGCGGCCCCAGCGGCGGGTGAGGACGGTGCCCGTGGCCATCAGTGCGATCGCACCGACCATGGCGGCGATCCCGGTGGCGTCCAGTCGTGCGCCGCTCTTCAGTACCAGCAGGGCGACGCCGCCGACGCCGGCGAGCCCTGCGAGCAGTGCCCGCCGTCCGGGCCGTACGCCGAGGACGCCGATCGAGAGGCCGGTCACGAGCAGCGGCTGGATCGCGCCGATGGTGGCGGCGACGCCGCCGGGCAGGCGGTAGGCGCCGACGAAGGTGAGCGGGAAGAACAGCCCGATGTTGAGCATCCCGAGCGCGGCTGCGCGCCCCCACCAGCGCCCCTTGGGCAGTTTGCGGCCGATGAGCAGGAGGAGCAGTCCGGCCGGGAGGGCCCGGAGGGCGGCGAGCAGCAGTGGACGGCCTTCGGGTAGGAGCTGTGTGGTGACCAGGTAGGTCGTGCCCCAGGCCGCCGGGGCGAGTGCCGCCGTGACGGCCACTCCTGCGCGTGTTCCACCCATGGCATCCCCCTCAACGTTGATTATCTGAACGTTGAGATAATTAGTACGCCTCTGGGTGAGTGAACGTCAAGTATGTGAATGTTAAGATAGTTACCCGCAGTCCAGCCGTGAGCCCCGGCCCCGAGCCCCGGCAGGCGGCAACCGAGGAGGCGTCAGGCCATGCAGCAGCGCGACACCGTCGACGAGATCGTCGAGCAGTGGACCAGGACCCGCCCCGACCTGAACACCGAGGCCATCGGCCTGATCGGCCGGCTGCGACGCCTCAACGTTCGCGTCGACGGCGCCCTGCGCGAGTACTTCGGCTCCTGTGGCCTGGACTCCTCCGAGTTCGACGTCCTGGCCACCCTGCGCCGCTCCGGCGAACCCTACGAGCTCAACGCCCGCGCCCTCCTCAAGGCCGCCATGGTCACCTCCGGCGCCATCACCAACCGGGTCGACCGTCTCTCCGCCAAGGGCCTGGTCGAACGCAACCCCTGCCCCGACGACCGCCGCGCCGTGCTGGTCCGCCTCACCCCGGCCGGCAAGGACCTCATCGACGCGGCGCTGGCCGGCCACGTCCGCAACGAGGAGCGCATCCTCGCGGGCCTCGACGCCGACGAGCGCGCCCAACTCGACACCCTGCTGCGCAAGCTCCTCATCGCGCACGGCGACACCGAGCCCCTGCTGGGCTGAGCGCGCCCCGGCGTCTGTGCCTGAACCGCCGCGCGGCCCGGCGCTTCGGCGTACGTTGGGGGGCCGGGGCGGCCCCGCGGTGACGGTCGGTCCGGGCGTGCGCGGGCGGCGGCAGCGGCAGGTGGCCGTAGTGGTCGGGCAGTTCGCGTGTCCACGGCCTCCCCGGTGGCGTTAACCCGGCGGGAACCGCACCGGAGGAGGAGCCCATGAAGGACAAGACCCCCAGGGACATCGCCGTCGACGACCAGCTGCGGGCGGCAGGGGTGGAGGGGGCCCAGTGGCTCAGTGCCGCCGGGTGGGGGCCGCCGGTGACGGTCCCGGTGCAGAAGGCCGCCAGGTGGCAGCAGGAGACCAGGGCCCGGATGCTGGCGGCGCAGGTGGACGAGTCCTGCACGTGGTGCGTCCATCTGCTCGACGGAGGCCCCCAGCCCGTGGTCGTCCACGCCGAGCACCCGACCCACCTGCTCTGCCGCGCCTGCTCCATCGCCGCCCGCCCCCGCCGCGTCTGCCTGGACTGTGGTGGGCCGGCCGCCTCCGCCTCCCCGGCGGACGGCCGCGAGGACGTCTTCATGGGCCCGGTGGCGATCTACACCCGCCTCCGCTGCGCCACTTGCCACCGCGCCGACCGCCCCGACCCCCTGACCGGCACCTTCGGCAACGGCCCGTCCTGAGACGGGCAGGGCGCGGCCGGGCGGCCCGTGCGATTGACTTCGGAACGTATTCCGAACTAGCGTCGAGCCATGTCGACTCTCACCGTGTCGTTCTCCGATCTGTCGAAGAACTCCAAGCGCGTCGCGGACAGTGTGGAGCGAGTCCAGCGCGTGCACGTCACGCGCCGCGACGGGGAGGACCTGTACCTCACCACCGAGCGTCACGACCGTCAGCGCGAGCAGACCGCGGATGTCGCCGCTCGCCTGTTCGCCGCGTTGATCAGCAGCGATGAGGGCACGCAGGCGGTGCTCCTGGCCCTCCCCGCCGTCTTCCCCTGGGTCCGGCACCTGTCGGCCGCGGAGGTGCGCGAGTTCGTCGTCGACCTCGTGGACGCGACGCGCGATGCCGTGGACCTGGACGTGCACGCCAATCTGCACCGGGTGATAGTCGAGTGGCGCGCCACCGCGAGAGTGCTGGCGGACCCGGAGCTGGCGGCAGAGCTCGCCAGGCCCCTGCCCGGCGACGATCACGGCGAGGTGATCGAGCCGTGAGCCCGAAGCGCGGTGATGATGTGCCGCCCCCGCCCGTCGGGGCGGAGTGGCGGCTGCGATTCGGTACGACGGAGGCTGCCAAGGGGTGGGGAGAGCTGTGTGCGGAGGCGGCCGGGAACGCCCGCCGCTGTTTCGAGGCGCTCCGGGTGAACCCCCTGTCCACGGGGGATCCGGATCGGCAGCACCGGCTGCGGGGCCGGCTGGCCGCCCGCGTGTTCGGGGGCGTCGAGCTGCCGCAGTGGGAGTACGAGGTGACCGCCGGCGGCCGGGTGCGGTACGTGGTGGACGAGGCGGCCCGCGTCGTCCACCTCGTCTATGCCTCGCCCAGGCACCCGAAGGACACCGAGGCGTAGCGGACAGGCGTCCGGCCCTCAGGCCCTGCCGACGCAGGGCCGGGTGGCCCGCCGAGGGGGGTTACGGTGACGCGGGCTTGCCGGGGGTTGTCTGGTGGGCGGCTGCGGCGGAGGCGAAGGAGGTGGCCAGGGACGGGGCTCCGGCCCAGTGCAGGTGCAGGTAGGAGGCGTGGACGTGGCTGCCCGCGAAGCCCTCGGTGCGGGGGCCGGTGGGCAGGCGCCAGCCCCAGGCGGGGTGTTCGCCCGCGCCCGGTTCGCAGACCGTGCGGTGGAACTCGTGGCCGCGTACCCGGGTGCCGGTCCGGGCGAGCGGGGAGTCGTGCAGGGCGACGGCCTCCCGGTAGCCGAGGGTGAGCCGTTCGGTCATCCGGGCGCCGATGTCCAGCACGCCGCACATCGGCAGGCCGTCCAACTCGCGCCCCAGGTAGAGCAGTCCGGCGCATTCGGCGGCGATCGGGCCGCCGCCGGCGGCGAACGCCGCGATGGCCCCGCGCAGCGCCGTGTTGCCGCTCAGCTCCCGGACGTACAGCTCGGGGAAGCCGCCGCCGATCACCAGGCCGGCCGTGCCGTCGGGCAGTGCCGTGGCGTGCAGCGGGTCGAATGGGACGACCTCGGCGCCTGCGGCGGTGAGGAGTTCGGCGTTCTCGGCGTACGAGAAGGAGAACGCGGCGCCGCCCGCGACCGCGATCCGCGGCGTGCCGGCCACCGGGTCGACCTCGGCCGACGGGCTCCACGGTTCGGCGTTCAACTCCGGTGCCGTCCGGGCGAGTTCGAGCAGGGCGTCCAAGTCGACCGAGGCGGCGACGAGTTCACCCATGTCGGCGACGGCACGCAGGGCCTCCGCCGAGCGCTCCACGGCCGGGATCAGCCCGAGGTGGCGCGACGGCGTGGCGACGGTCGTGGAGCGGCGCAGCGCGCCCAGCACGGGCACGCCCGAGCCCTCCTCCAGGGCCTCGCGCAGGAGTTGCTCGTGCCGGTCGGAGGCGACCCGGTTGAGGATCACCCCGGCGAGGCGCACCTCCGGGTCCCAGGAGGCGAAGCCGTGCACCAGCGCGGCCACCGACCGGGACTGCGAGGAGCCGTCCACCACCAGCACCACGGGCGCCCGCAGCAGCTTGGCGACGTGCGCGGTGGAGGCCAGCTCCCCCCGCCCGGAGGCCCCGTCGAACAGGCCCATGACCCCCTCGACCACCGCGACGTCCGCTCCCGCCGCGCCGTGCAGGAAGAGCGGGGCGATCCGCTCCGGGCCGCACATGAAGGCGTCCAGGTTGCGGCCCGGGCGCCCGGCGGCGAGCGCGTGGTAGCCCGGGTCGATGTAGTCGGGGCCGACCTTGTGCGGGGACACCGCCAGTCCGCGCGCGGCGAGCGCCGCGATCAGGCCGGTGGCGACGGTGGTCTTGCCGGCGCCCGAGGAGGGCGCGGCGATGACGAGGCGGGGGATGGCGGCCAACGGCCTGCCGGCAGTGCTCAACGGTCTACCACTCGATACCGCGCTGGCCCTTGCGGCCGGCGTCCATGGGGTGCTTGACCTTGGTCATCTCGGTGACCAGGTCGGCGAATTCGGTCAGCGGTTCGGGCGCGTACCGGCCGGTGATGACGACGTGCTGGCTGCCCGGGCGGTCCTTGAGCACCGACACGACCTCCTCCGGGTCGACCCAGCCCCAGTGCATGGGGTAGGTGAACTCGTCCAGTACGTAGAAGCGGTAGGTCTCGGCCGCCAGGTCGCGCTTGACCTGCTCCCAGCCCTCCTTGGCGGCCGCCTCGCTGTCCATCTCCATCTCGCTGGAGCGCTGGATCCACGACCAGCCGGAGCCCATCTTGTGCCAGTCGACCGTGCCGCCCTCGCCGGAGGCGCCGAGCACGCGCAGCGCGTTCTCCTCGCCGACCTTCCACTTGGCGGACTTCACGAACTGGAACACCCCGACGGGCCAGCCCTGGTTCCAGGCCCGCAGCGCCATGCCGAACGCGGCCGTTGACTTGCCCTTGCCGGGGCCGGTGTGCACGGCGGTGATCGGCTGCGTGCGGCGCTGACGGGTCGTCAGGCCGTCGTCGGGGACGCTCTCGGGGACACCCTTGGGCATGTCGGCTCAGGCCGCCTTTCGCATGGTGGTGGCACGGTTCTCACGACGGTTCTCATGGCGGCTGTCGCGCCGGCCGTCGTGGCGGTTCTCGCGGACGAGCGAGGCGACGCCCTCGGGGCGCAGCTCGTCCAGGCTGACGGCGGTGCCGCCGAGCAGTCCGGCCAGGGTGCGGGCGAGGCCGAGCCGGACGGGGCCGGACTCGCAGTCCAGCACCACGCTGGCGGTGCCCTGCGCGGCGAACAGTCCAGCCGCGCGCTGCGACCGGGCGAGCGCGTCCCGCCCGCCGGTGGCCCGGCCGTCGGTCACCACGACCAGCAGCGGGCGGCGGCTCGGGTCGCGCAGCCGCTCCACCCGCAGGACCTCGTGCGCGCGCAGCAGGCCGGCGGCCAGCGGGGTGCGGCCGCCGGTGGGCAGCGACTCCAGCCGGGCCGCGCCGACCTCCACGGACGAGGTCGGCGGCAGCGCCAGTTCGGCGTCCGCGCCCCGGAAGGTGATCATGCCGATCTTGTCGCGCCGCTGGTAGGCGTCCATCAGCAGGGACAGCACGGCGCCCTTGACGGCGGTCATCCGCTGCCGGGCGGCCATCGAGCCGGAGGCGTCGACGACGAACAGCACCAGGTTGGACTCCCGCCCCTGGCGGACCTGTTCGCGGAAGTCGTCCTTGCGCAGCACCAGCGCCCGGCCGGCCCGCCCGCGCGCCGCCTGGTGCGGCGCGGCGGCCTGCAAGGTGGCGGTCAGGTGCAGGCGGCTGAGCGTGCCCTGGGGGCGCCGGGCGCGCACGGTGTGCCCGCCGGTGGTCTCGGCGGGGGAGCGGCGGCCCTGGGCGCCGTGGCCGGTGCCCTGCACGGTGAACAGCTTGGTCCGGTACGGGTCGCCAGCCGCGACCGGCGCCGACTCCCGGGCGGGGGCGGGGTGTTGGGCCGGTACGGGCTGCTGGAGCGGCTCGTCCGGCTCGGCGGCCGATGCCTGCGGGCCGGAGGTGGGCTCGGGGGCTCCGCCGCCGTCCGGGCCGCCGCCGGGGCCGCCGTCCGGGCCGGGACCGTCGTCCTCGGGGCCGTCGCCCTCGCCGTCCCCGTCGCCCTCGGTCTCTCCTGAGCCTCCGAGCTCCCCGGACCCCTCGGGCTCCGAGGGCTCGGAGGGCTCCGATGGCTGCGCGGGCTCCTCCGGCTGCGCGTGCTCCTCCAGCGTCCGGTCGAGCTGCTCCTCGTCCAGCCCCGGCGCGTCGAAGGGGTTGCGGCGGCGCCGGTGCGGCAGCGCCAGCTGGGCGGCCTTGCGGACGTCCTCCTCCAGCACCTCGGTCCGCCCGTCCCAGGCGGCGAGCGCGACGGCGGTGCGGGCCATCACGATGTCGGCGCGCAGCCCGTCCACCTCGAACGCTGCGCACACGGCGGTGATCTGACGTAGCGCCACATCGGTCAGCTCCACCTTGGGCAGCAACTCCCGGGCGGCGGTGATGCGTTCGGCGAGCGCCTGCTCGTCCGCGGCGAACCGCGCGGCGAAGCCGGCCGGGTCGGCGTCGTAGCCGAGCCGGCGGCGGACCACCTCGGCGCGCTCGGCCGGGTCCCGGGTGGCGGCGATCTCGACGGTCAGGCCGAACCGGTCGAGCAGCTGCGGCCGCAGCTCGCCCTCCTCCGGGTTCATCGTGCCGACCAGCAGGAAGCGGGCGGCGTGCCGCACCGACACGCCCTCGCGCTCGACGTACGAGCGGCCCATCGCGGCGGCGTCCAGCAGCAGGTCCACGACGTGGTCCTGGAGCAGGTTCACCTCGTCGATGTAGAGCACGCCGCGGTGCGCCTTGGCGAGCAGCCCCGGCTCGTACGCCTTGACGCCCTCGGCGAGCGCCCGTTCCAGGTCGAGCGAGCCGACGATCCGGTCCTCGGCCACGCCGACCGGCAACTCGACCAGCTGGGCGGGGCGTTCGGACGCCGAGGGGCGGTCGTGCGGCCCGTCCGGGCACTGCGGGTCCGGCGCGGACGGGTCGCAGGCGAACCGGCAGCCGTCGACGGCCGCGAGGGTCGGCAGCAGGCCGGCCAGCGCGCGCACCATGGTCGACTTCGCGGTGCCCTTCTCGCCGCGCACCAGCACGCCGCCCACGGCCGGCGAGACCGCGTTGAGCAGCAGGCCGAGCCGCAGGTCGGGCATGCCGACGATCGCGGTGAACGGATAGCGGACGTCACTCATGCATACTCCCCAGGTGCCCCGGGCGCCAGGAACGGCAGCGATCCGGCCGCCGGCACCCCGCCCTCGATCAGCTTCCACAGCGCGTCGGTGTCCGCGTGCTCCTCGATCAGGTCGCCCAGCCGGTCCAGCCGGGCCTCGCGCGCCTCGGCGAACGAGGTGTCCGGTGCCGGCACGAACGCCCGGCCCGCCAACGCGGCGACCTCGCGCAGGAGTTCACGACGGAAGCCGTCGTTCTCCAGCGCGCCGTGCCAGGTCGTGCCCCACACCGGGCCGACCCGGCAGCCGTCCAGGCCGTGCCCATCGTCATCGGAGAAGAACGGCTCGCCCCCCTCCACGGCCACTACCCCGTGGTGGATCTCGTACCCCTCGACCCGCTGCCCGTACGCCGTGCCGACCGGGCGCGCCAGCACCTTCTCGGCGCCGAACCGCACGTGCGTCGGCAGCAGGCCCAGGCCCTCGACCGAGCCGGCCCCGGACTCCACCTCGTCCTCGATCCCGCGCGCCAGCATCTGGTAGCCGCCGCACACCCCGAGGACCGGCAGCCCGGCCGCCGCCCGCGCCTTCAGCGCCGGCTCCAGGCCGCGTTCGCGCAGCCAGGCCAGGTCGGCCACGGTGGCCCGGGTGCCGGGCAGCACCACCAGGTCGGCGTCGGCCAGTTCCTCCGGCCGGGTCACCCAGCGCACCAGCACGCCGGGCTCCTGCGCCAGGGCGTCCAGGTCGGTGAAGTTCGACAGCCGGGGGAAGCGCACCACGGCCACCCGCAGTACGTCCGCCCCGAGCGGGCCGCGGCCGTCGACCCGGTCCACCACCGTGGACAGGTCCAGCGAGTCCTCGGCGTCCAGCCACAGGCCCGGCAGCATCGGCAGGGTGCCGAGCACCGGACGGCCGGTCAGCCCGTGCAGCATGTCCAGGCCGGGCGCCAGCAGCCGCGCGTCGCCGCGGAACTTGTTGACGAACCAGCCCGCCACGTGCCGCTGGTCCTGCGCCGACAGCAGCGCCAGCGTCCCGTACATCGCCGCGAAGACGCCGCCGCGGTCGATGTCCCCGACCACCACCACCGGCAGCCCGGCGGCCGTCGCCAGGCCCATGTTGGCGATGTCCCGGTCCCGCAGGTTGATCTCGGCGGGCGAACCGGCGCCCTCGCAGACCACCACCTCGTAGCGGCGGCGCAGATCCGCCAGGCACTCCAGCGACCGTTCCAGCAGGACGGGCTTGCGCTCGCGGTAGTCCAGCGCGCCCACCTCGGCGACCGGCCGGCCCAGCAGCACCACCTGGCTGCGGCCGTCCGCGCCCGGCTTCAGCAGCACCGGGTTCATCGCCGCCTCCGGCTCCACCCGGGCCGCCTGCGCCTGCATCGCCTGCGCCCGGCCGATCTCGGCGCCGTCGGCGGTGACGAAGGAGTTCAGCGACATGTTCTGCGCCTTGAACGGCGCGACCCGCACCCCCTGCCGGGCCAGCCAGCGGCAGATGCCCGCGGTCACCACGCTCTTGCCCGCGTCCGAGGTCGTCCCGGCGACCAGCAGTGCGTTGCTCATGCCCTTCCCCTCCACCGTGTCGTCAGCAAGCGCAGCGCGACGTGCCCCGCGACCGTCGTACCCAGGGCCAGCGCGCCCACCCGCCGGGAGAGCACGCAGGCCCGCTCGATGTCGTCCACCGTCACCGGGCGCAACTCCGCGCCCAGCACCGGCCGGTGCTCCACCCGCTCCCCGTACTGGAGGGTCCCGCCCAGCCGGACGCCCACCGCGCCCGCGAAGGCCGCCTCCGCCTGGCCCGCGTTCGGGCTCGGGTGCGCCGAGCCGTCCCGCCGCCAGACCCGCCAGGCCGTCTTCGGCTGCGGCGCGGCGGCCACCGTGAGCAGCGCCGTCAGCCGGGCGCCCGGCCAGCCCGCTACGTCGTCGAGCCGGGCCGAGGCCCAGCCGAACCGGGCGTACCGCGGCGAGCGGTGGCCGACCATCGCGTCCAGCGTGTTCACCGCGCGGAACGCCAGCAGCCCCGGCGTGCCCGCCAGCGTGCCCCAGACCAGCGCGTTCACCACGGCGTCCGCCGTGTTCTCGGCCACCGACTCGACCACCGCGCGGGCGATCTGCGGCCCGTCCAGCGCGCTCGGATCCCGCCCGCACAGGTGCGGCAGCCGTTCCCGCGCGGCCGTCAGATCACCCGTGGCCAGCGACCGGCCGATGGTGCGCGCCTCCCGGGTCAGCGAGGTGCCGCCCAGCACCGTCCAGGTCGCGGCGGCCGCCAGCGCGGCCCGGCCCAGCGGACGCCGGCCCACCGTACGGTCCAGGGCCACCGCGCCGGCCGCGACCGCGCCCACGCACAGCGCCGTGTACCCGGCGCCGGCCACCCGGTCGTCCTGCCACACCCGCCGCTCCAGCCGGGTCGCCGCGCCGCCGAAGACGGCCACCGGGTGGCCGCGCCGGGGGTCGGCGAAGCGGGCGTCCGCGGCGAAGCCCGCGGCGGCGCCGAGCGCGAACGCGGCGGCGCGGGTCAGCGGGCGCACGGCGGGTTCGGCGGAAGGCCGCGTCGGGTCCGGCGGGTCGGGGCAGCCTGCATCGCGTGCGTGTCCTCACTCAGGGTCCGCGCCCTGGATCGACGTACCGGGGGCGAGAGTCTCCTGGCTTCCGGGTCGGACGCACCCCCGGGCCTTCCAGCGGCTTCTGACGGTCCGCCGTGGCAATGTTCCGAGCGTGCTCCCCGGTGACAGTGGCGGGACCGCGCCGGACTCGCACCGGCTTCCTCTGCATGCCTCCGTTTGGCCCCAGGATCCCATCACGCGGCCGAACCGGGAGTCAACCGAGGTCACGGAGGGGTTGGTCACACCTCGGAGCCCTGTCGCCGGTGCCGTTCTCGCCCGCCCGAGGCCCGCCCCGCCCGACGCCCCGCCCGCCTGACGCCCCGCCCTGCCCGACGCCCCGCCGTACCCCGGACGGCCCAGCCCGGTGGCCGCCCGCGCGGCCCCCCGGTGAACTGGTGCCCGAACACCGTCCGAGCAGCGCCCGGACACCGCCCGGACACCGTCCGGTCCAAGACCAGCCAAGACCAGCAGAGCGGGGAGCGATATGCGTTGGGGAACCGCGGCCGTCGTGGCGGCCGCCGTCGTCGGCGCCGGGGCCGCCGTCCTGGTGATCGGCCGTCGGGCCTCCGAACGGCTGGTCCACCCGGCGAGCGCCGTCCGGGAGTCGGGCCCCGTCCTGGTGCGGAGCCTCGCCGCGGGCCGGATCACCTTCAACCGCCGCCCCGAGAGCCTGCGCCCCGGCCGCTGGGCCGTGGAGTGGGACGACCACGGCCACGCCGTCGTCGAGGACGTCCTGCACAGCGACGAGAACGGTGTCACCCGTCGCCTCGTCCGCGCCGACCGGGGCACCCTCACCCCCGGCACCGAGGTCCGCTTCACCCCCCGCGTCCACCTCGGCGACCCCACTGAGGCGCTCGGCCTCCCCTTCACCGACACCGCCGCCGACGGCGAACTCGGCGCCCTCCCCGCCTGGCGCCTCGACGGCAAACGCGGCACCTGGGTGATCCTCGTCCACGGCCCCGGCGCCGACCGGCAGCAGACCCTCCCGGTCCTCCCCGTCCTCGACCGCCTCGCCCTGCCCGCCCTCGCCGTCACCTACCGGGGCGACCAGGGCGCCCCCGCCTCGCCGGACGGGCTCGGCCACTTCGGCGAGACCGAGTGGCGCGACGTCGAGTCGGCGGTCCGGCTCGCCCTCGACAGCGGCGCCGGCCGGGTCATCCTGTACGGCTGGTCCCTCGGCGCCACCATGGCCCTCCAGACGGCCTCCCGCTCCGCCTGGGCCCACGCCATCAGCGGCCTCGTCCTGGACTCGCCGGTCCTCGACCTGCCCGCCACCGCCCGCCGCGGCGCCGCCCGGGCCGGCTACACCGGCGCCGCCGCCGAGCTCGGCGCCCTCGCCGCCGAGGGCCGCACCGGCGTCGACCTCGCCGACTTCAGCCGCATCGCCGAGGGCGCCGACCTGCGCGTCCCCACCCTCCTCCTGCACAGCCCCGACGATCAGGTCGCCCCCTTCCGCGCCGCCGAGCGCCTCGCCGCCGCCCGCCCCGGCGTGGTCAGCCTCCGGCCTTTCCCGGGCGCCGACCACGCCACCCTCTGGAACTCCGCCCCCACCCACTACACCGAACTCCTCCGCCGCTGGCTCACCCCCCTTCTCTGAACCCAGCCCCCCCCCGCACGAGAAGTCGCACCGACAGGGCCTCTGTACGAAACCCGGACCTCACCCGTCAGCCACGGAGTGTGACCGGTCGGGCGGGTAGCGCGACCGCCGCCGCAAGGGTTGAGCCGGGATGGCATGCCCCCGCCACCTGTTTCCGGCCAGGCGGTTTGCCTCTGTTGCCCGATTGTTGCCCGATCTTGGGGAGGCGCCGTCGACGGCCGCCCGTCCGTACAGCCAACCGGATGTGACAGAAGGCCGGTACAAGGGGAAGACTGCTCGACGTGACGTCTCGGAATCCGCGCGACCGTGATGCCCCGCTCCCTCCGACGATCGGTACTGGTGCGACGGTGACCCGTCTCCCCGGTACGGCCCACCGGCCCGCCGCCGGCAAGCCGGGCGGGGCCGGGGTACCCCGCCGACGAGGGCCCGCTGCGGCGCCCGGTCGGGGGAGGGTTCCCGTACCGGAGGGCTTCCCCGCGCCGGCCGAGCTGGCGCCGCTGGCCCGCCGGATGCTGGTGGACGCCGTCCGGATCGCCCGCTGGGCGGGGGACCTGGAAGAGGTCGACAAGCGGGGCGAGCTGCTGCCCGACGACGCCCGTGCGGCGGGTCGGGCGCTGGCCATGACGGTCGGCGCCGCCGCCAAGGCGTGGGGGCAGGCACTGCTGGTCGGCCTGGTGGAGGCCAGGGACGGCGGTGCGGTCCCGGGCTGGCGCCTGCACGCCTGGGAGCACGACGACGAGGCGGTGGTCCGCGGCTGGTCGGCGCTGTTCGACGCCTGGACGCTGCTGGCCCCGGTGCCGCCGGCCGCCCTGCGGGGCGTGTTCGCGGTGCTGGCCGGCCAGGCGGTGGACCAGGCGCCGCAGTTGCTGTCGTTCCTGCACCTGGTGGCCGGTCCGGTGTCGGACGGCGAACTGCTGGAGCTGCTGCGCCGGGGTCTGGACGAGCGCCGGGTGGGTGGCACGGACGGTTCGGGCCTGTCGCCCGTGCCGCACGCCGCCTCGGCGGTGTCGGCGGTCCGCGGCACGTGCCGGGAGCCGCAGATCGACACCCCGCCGTCGCCGGCGGACGTGGCCGCGGTCCTGGACTGGATGCTGGACGGCCTGGCGGCCGTCGGGGCCGTGGTCCGCAGGGACGAGGCCGCCGAGCTGTCGCCGCTGGGCCACTGGGCGGTGCGGGCGAAGCTGGAGGAGATCTGCACGGTCGCGCAGACCGCGGCCGGGCACATCGAGCAGAGTGCCTTCGAGCTGCTGAACGCCTGCGCGGACTATTCGCCGGGCCCGGCGCGGGCCGAGTTCCGCGCCTGGGTGGCGGCCCGTCCGGCCGATCGGGCGGTGGCGGAGCTGCTGGACGCGGCGCAGGGGGACGACGCGCTGGTGCGCGGGCTGGCCTTCGAGGCGCTGCGGGTGGCCGGCGGCCCGGCGGAGCAGGCGGTGCGGGGGTCGGTGGACGAGCCGGTGCTGCGCCCGTACGCGCTGCTGTGGCTGGCGGAGCGCTCGGACGAGGGGGTTTCGCCGGCGGACGTGCTGGGGGCGGAGGACGCGGCCTGGCTGTGGGTGGACACGGCGGCGGCGGTGCTGGACCACGGCGAGACGGAGCTGCTGGTGGGCCACGTCGAGGGCGCCGCGGCGGGCGATCCGGTGCGGCTGTTCGCCCGGGCCCGGCAGTCGGGGCACCCGCGGGCGGCCTCGGTGCTGTCGGCGGTCTCGAGCGTGCATCCGGATCCGGGCGTGGCGCGGGCGGCCCGCCGCTCGGCGTTCAGCGTGCACACCGGCGGCGCCTAGCAGCGCCCGCCGACGCGTAGCAGCGCCCGCCGAAGAGCGGGCACGACGAAGAGGGGCCCGGATCCGACTGGATCTGGGCCCCTCTCGCGTACGGGAACGACTAGCCGAGGCGGGACTCCGCCCGCCTGGCGCGGACGTCGCCGACCTTCTGTCCGACCTTGCGCCGGATGACCAGCAGCGGGGCCATCGCGGCGAGCGTGATCTGGGCGAAGGCGCCGACGTGCATCAGGGCGTCGCCGCCGGGCAGGCCGGTCGCCCAGGCCGCGAGGCAGCCGATGGAGACGACGATCCAGCACAGCGTGGCGGTGGCCAGCAGCCCCTGGGGCTTGGGGTACTCGATCCGGCTGACCATCAGGTACGCGGCGCCGAAGATGGCGAGCAGACCGGGCAGGAACGGCGGGTCGAGCAGCACGATGGCGATCACCGTCATCGCGCCCATCGGGCAGGGCATGCCCTGGAACACCCCGGGTCGCATCTTGACGGCGGAGAATCGGGCGAGCCGCAGGACGACCGCGAGCAGGACGGTGATCGCGATGAGCGCCGAGAGCTTGCTGTTGGAGCCCTGGGAGACCATGCCCCAGACGGCGACGAAGTAGGCCGGCGCGATGCCGAAGCTGATCAGGTCGGCCAGGTTGTCCAGTTCCGCTCCGAGGGCGGAGGAGCGGAGCTTGCGCGCCACCAGCCCGTCGAAGAGGTCGCACATGGAGCCGATGAGCAGCAGCGTGACCGCGGTGGCGGCGCTGTGCCGGTCGGGTGCGGCGTCCGGGTTGGTGATGTGCGGGACGAGGACCCCGGTGGTGATCGAGTAGATCGCCAGGAAGCCGCAGACGGCGTTCCCCAGGGTCAGGAAGTCGGCGGTGGACAGGTGCTGGGGAGAGCGCGGGGCGCGCAGCTCGCGGTCGCGCGCCCAGCGGCGACGGCGCAGGGCCGTCTCCTCGTCGTCCAGGCCGACGATTGTCTCAGGATCAGTCACGGTCAAGGCGCGTCACCCCGGCTGTGGTCTTCTGGCCGACCTCGACGCCGACCTCGACGCCGGCCGGCAGGTAGGTGTCGACCCGGGAGCCGAACCGGATCAGACCGATCCGGTCGCCCTGCTCGACCTTGGTACCGGCGGCGATGTACGGCACGATGCGACGGGCCACGGCCCCCGCGATCTGCACCATCTCGATGTCGCCGAGCTCGGTGTCGAAGTGCCAGACGACCCGCTCGTTCTGGTCGCTGTCCTTGTTGAACGCGGGGACGAAGCCGCCCGCGACGTGCTCGACCGACGTCACCGTGCCGGGCAGGGGCGCGCGGTTGACGTGGACGTTGAGCGGGCTCATGAAGATCGCGACCCGGGTGCGGCCGTCCGGCCAGGCGTCGATGCTCTGCACCACGCCGTCGGCGGGGGAGATCACTCTGCCCGCGCCGATCTCACGCTCGGGGTCGCGGAAGAACCACAGCATGCCCGCGCTGAGCGCACAGGCGGGTACCGCTGCCAGGGCCCACTTGCCGCTGCGCCGGGTGAGGGCGGTGGTCACGGCGGCCGTGGCGAGGGTGGGGACGAACCAGGGGGTGGCTCCGCGCGCGATGGTCACGCGGGGTCGCCGACCGGCCGTCGTGGCTGCGAGGGCATCGCGGTCCGTGACGGAGGTGTGAGGGGACGGGCTGATGGGCATCGAAGACCTTTGTCGCGGGGGATCATGGCCGCTGGACGGGGGCCACCGCGGGATCGGGTAATAGAGGGACGGCTTGCTGTCCCGGTGGATGCTATCGGGAGCACACGGTGGGTGGGCAACCCGCCTGCTCGTTCACGTGTCCGGTGGAAGCGCGTGTGCGCGTCCCACCTCTACGACCGTAGCTCGCCCCGGTCCGGTTCCCAAGGGACCGGACGGGGCTGGTGACACTTGTCTCAACAGGCCCGTCGGCGGAACCCGGTGGGCGGAACGGGCCGTTCGCGGTCCGCCGGGGGCGCGGGACACGGCCTGTCGAGGGTGTGCGGAAGCGGCCGCGGGGCGTGTCGTTGCAGCTGTACGCCCTGCGGCCGCTCCCGGAGGGCCGTGCCGGACCCAGGCGGACCAGGCCGGGGTCGTGATGGGCACGGCGGGTGGCCGGGACGGGCCCGCACGCCCGTCGACCGGCGGTTCGGAAGGGGTCGTCCAGCCGGCCCGGAGCGCCCCGGGGGCCGCTCGTCGAGCCGGGGTGACCCGGTGCTCACTCCGCGATCCGGTACTCCTCCAGGAGCCGGCGTCCGACGATCATCTTCTGGATCTCCGCAGTTCCTTCACCGATGAGCAGCATCGGGGCCTCGCGGTAGAGCCGTTCGATCTCGTACTCCTTGGAGAAGCCGTAGCCGCCGTGGATGCGGAAGGCGTCCTCGACGACCTCCTTGCAGTACTCGGAGGCGAGGTACTTGGCCATGCCGGCTTCGAGGTCGTTGCGCTCGCCGCCGTCCTTCTTGCGGGCGGCCATGACCATCATCTGGTGGGCGGCCTCGACCTTGGTGGCCATCTCGGCGAGCTTGAACTGGATGGCCTGGTGCTCGGCGATCTTCTTGCCGAAGGTGGAGCGCTGCTGGGCGTAGGAGATGCCGAGTTCGAAGGCGCGGCGGGCGACGCCGCAGCCGCGGGCGGCGACGTTGACGCGGCCGACCTCGACGCCGTCCATCATCTGGTAGAAGCCGCGCCCGGGGACGCCGCCGAGGATGCGGTCGGCCGGGATCCGGACGTCCTGGAGGACCAGTTCGGTGGTGTCGACGCCCTTGTAGCCCATCTTCTCGATCTTCCCGGGCACGGTGAGGCCGGGGACGGTCGGGTTCGGGCCGAATCCGGGGGTCTTCTCGATCAGGAAGGTGGTCATGTTCTTGTACGGGGTGCTGCCGCCCTCGTCGGTCTTGCACAGGACCGCGACGAGGGTGGAGGTGCCGCCGTTGGTGAGCCACATCTTCTGGCCGTTGAGGACGTAGAACTCCCCGTCCTTGACGCCCTTGGTGGAGATGGCCGAAACGTCGGAGCCGAGGCCGGGCTCGGACATCGAGAACGCGCCGCGGATTTCCCCGGCGGCCATCTTCGGCAGGAAGTGGTCCTTCTGTTCCTGGGTGCCGTGGGCGTTGATCATGTGCGCCACGATGAAGTGGGTGTTGACGATGCCGGACACGCTCATCCAGCCGCGGGCGATCTCCTCGACCACCAGGGCGTAGGTGAGCAGCGACTCGCCGAGGCCGCCGTACTCCTCGGGGATGGTGAGGCCGAAGAGGCCGAGCTGCTTCATCCCCTCGACGATGGCGGTCGGGTACTCGTCCTTGTGTTCCAGCTCGGTCGCGACCGGAATGATCTCCTTGTCGACGAAATCCCGCACGGTGGCGAGGATGTCCCGCTGGATCTCGGTGAGGCCGTCGGTCTGTGCCAGGCGTCCCATCGTGCGGCTCCGAAAGGTTTGAGGGGGCGGGGGGGGGGGGATTGCCGGGGGCCCTGCCGGCGTGGCTGCGGCAGCAGGGCCCCCGTTCCGGGTGGGGGTCGGCCGATGACGGCGGCCGGCCCCTCCGGGGTCTGGGGAGATCCGGGGTCCCAGGAAAGGGGTCCTAGGAAAGGGGAGTCGGGCGGCCGGGCTGCTCGCCGCCGCGCTCCTTGATGTACGTCCCGGTCGGCACCATCACCTTGCGGCGGAAGATGCAGACGACCGTGCCGTCCTGCTTGTACCCCTTGGTCTCGACGTACACGATGCCGCGGTCGTCCTTGGACTTGGACGGCCACTTGTCGAGCACGGTGGTCTCGCCGTAGAGGGTGTCGCCGTGGAAGGTCGGCGCGACGTGCCGCAGCGACTCGATCTCCAGGTTGGCGATGGCCTTGCCGGAGACGTCCGGGACGGACATGCCCAGCAGCAGCGAGTAGATGTAGTTGCCCACCACCACGTTCCTGCCGAAGTCCGTCGTCCGCTCGGCGTAGTTGGTGTCCAGGTGGAGCGGGTGGTGGTTCATGGTGAGCAGGCAGAAGAGGTGGTCGTCGTACTCGGTGACGGTCTTGCCGGGCCAGTGCTTGTAGACCGCGCCGACCTCGAACTCCTCGTAGGTGCGTCCGAACTGCATCGCGGCGGGCCTCAGCTTTCCGGGATCTCGAACTTGGTGGTGCGCTCCAGGCCGGCGGCCCGGCCCTTGCCGGCGATGACCAGGGCCATCTTGCGGCTGGCCTCGTCGATCATCTCGTCGCCGAGCATCGCGGAGCCCTTGGCGCCGCCCGCCTCGGAGGTGCACCAGTCGTAGGCGTCGAGGATCAGCTCGGCGTGGTCGTAGTCCTCCTGGGAGGGCGAGAAGATCTCGTTCGCGGCGCCGACCTGGTCGGGGTGGAGCACCCACTTGCCGTCGAAGCCGAGGGCGGCGGCGCGCCGGGCGACCTCGCGGTAGCCCTCCTGGTTGCGGATCTGCAGGTACGGGCCGTCGATGGCCTGGAGGTCGTTGGCGCGGGCGGCCATCAGGATGCGCATCAGGATGTAGTGGTAGGCGTCGGCCGGGTAGCCGGCCGGCTGCTCGCCGACCACCAGGGACTTCATGTTGATGGAGGCCATGAAGTCGGCGGGGCCGAAGATGATGGTCTCCAGCCGGGGCGAGGCCTCGGCGATGGCGTCGACGTTGACCAGGCCCTTGGCGTTCTCGATCTGCGCCTCGATGCCGATCCGGCCGACCTCGAAGCCCATGGTCTTCTCGATCTGGGTGAGCAGCAGGTCGAGCGCCTTGACCTGCTCGGCGTCCTGGACCTTGGGCAGCATGATGCAGTCGAGGTTGGGGCCGGCGCCCTCGACGACGGTGATCACGTCGCGGTAGGTCCAGTGGGTGGTCCAGTCGTTGACCCGGACGACGCGGGTCTTGCCGCCCCAGTCGCCGTTGTTGAGCGCGTCGACGATGTGGTGGCGGGCGCCCTCCTTGGCCAGGGGGGCGCAGGCGTCCTCCAGGTCGAGGAAGACCTGGTCGGCGGGGAGGCCCTGGGCCTTCTCCAGGAAGCGCGGGTTGCTGCCGGGCACGGCGAGGCAGGAGCGGCGCGGGCGCAGACGGTTGACGGTAGCCATGAGGGTGGGTCGGTTCCTTCCCAGTGGTCAGCTGGTGGGCGCGGGTGCGGGCGTCCAGGGCTGGAGCTTGTTGGCGAGCCGGATCTCGTCCACGATCCGGCCGATGATGGTGGTGATGCCGAAGTCCTTCGGGGTGAACACGGCGGCGACGCCGGCGGCCTTGAGGGCCTCGCCGTCCGCTGCCGGGATGATGCCACCCACGATCACCGGGACATCCTGCACCCCGGCCCGGCGTAGCCGGCGCAGGACGTCGGGCACCAGCTCGCAGTGGGCGCCGGAGAGGATCGACAGGCCCACGCAGTGCACGTCCTCCGCGACGGCGGCGGAGACGATCTGCTCGGGGGTCAGCCGGATGCCCTGGTAGACCACCTCGAACCCGGCGTCGCGGGCCCGGACGGCGATCTGCTCGGCGCCGTTGGAGTGCCCGTCCAGGCCGGGCTTGCCGACCAGCAGGCGCAGTTTGCCGGAGCCCAGTTCCTCGGCGGTGGCGGCGACGGCGGCGCGCACTGCGGCCAGTTCCCCGCCGGGTTCGGCGGCCACCGCGACCGGGGCGCCGCCGACGCCGGTGGGCGCGCGGTACTCGCCGAAGACCTCGCGCAGGGCGAAGGCCCACTCGCCGGTGGTGACGCCGGCCCGGGCGCAGGCGAGCGTGGCCGGCACCAGGTTGGCGTCGGTGGCCGCGGTGGCCTTGAGCTCGGCCAGCGCGGTCTGGACGGCGGCCTCGTCGCGCTGTCCGCGCCAGGCCTCCAGGGCGGCGAGCACGGACTGCTCGGAGGCCGGGTCGACGACCATGATGGCGGTGTCGAGGTCGGCCGTGAGCGGGCTCTCCTCGGTGGTGTCGAAGCAGTTGACGCCGACGATCTTGTCCTCGCCGGACTCGATCCGGGCCCGCCGGGCGGCGTGCGAGGAGACCAGGTTGGACTTCAGGTAGCCGGACTCCACGGCGGGAATGACCCCGCCCATCGCCAGCACCTTGGCGATCTCCGCCTCGGCGCCGGCCAGCAGGTCGGCGGTCTTGGCCTCGATCACCTCGGAGCCGTTGAAGAGGTCGCCGTACTCCAGCAGGTCCGACTCGTAGGCCAGCACCTGCTGGATCCGCAGCGACCACTGCTGGTCCCAGGGCCGGGGCAGGCCCAGCGCCTCGTTCCAGGCGGGCAGTTGGACGGCGCGGGCGCGGGCGTCCTTGGAGAGGGTGACGGCCAGCATCTCCAGGACGATCCGCTGGACGTTGTTCTCCGGCTGGGCCTCGGTCAGGCCGAGCGAGTTGACCTGGACGCCGTAGCGGAAGCGGCGCTGCTTCGGGTCCTGGACGCCGTAGCGCTCCAGCGTGACCTTCTCCCACAGCTGGGCGAAGGCGCGCATCTTGCACATCTCCTCGACGAAGCGCACGCCGGCGTTGACGAAGAAGGAGATCCGGGCGACCACCTCGCCCATCCGCTCGGCCGGCACCTGGCCGGAGTCGCGGACGGCGTCGAGCACCGAGATGGCGGTGCACATCGCGTAGGCGATCTCCTGGACGGGCGTGGCCCCGGCCTCCTGCAGGTGGTAGCTGCAGATGTTGATCGGGTTCCACTTGGGGATGCGGCCGACGGTGTAGGCGATCATGTCGGTGATCAGGCGCACCGAGGGGCCGGGCGGGAAGACGTGCGTCCCGCGCGACAGGTACTCCTTGACGATGTCGTTCTGGGTGGTGCCGGTGAGCTTGGCGATGTCGGCGCCCTGCTCCTCGGCGACCACCTGGTAGAGCGCCAGCAGCCACATCGCGGTGGCGTTGATCGTCATGGAGGTGTTGGTCTGTTCGAGCGGGATGCCGTCGAACAGGGTGCGCATGTCGCCGACGTGGCCGACCGGGACGCCGACCCGGCCCACCTCGCCGCGGGCGAGGAGGTGGTCGGAGTCGTAGCCGGTCTGGGTCGGCAGGTCGAAGGCGACGGACAGGCCCGTCTGGCCCTTCGCCAGGTTCCGCCGGTAGAGCGCGTTGGAGTCGCTCGCGGTGGAGTGCCCGGCGTAGGTGCGCATCAGCCAGGGGCGGTCGCGCTCGTGCTGATCGGTCATCGGATCTGCCTCAGACGTTCCGGAAGCGGTTGATCGCCGGCAGGTGCAGCTCGCGCAGCGCGTGGTCGCGCACGCCCAGGCCCTCCTCCGGCGCCAGGCAGAGCACGCCGACCTTGCCCTGGTGCTTGTTGTGGTGCACGTCGAGGGCGGCCTGGCCGGTCTCCCCCAGGGAGTAGACCTTGGACAGGGTCGGGTGGATCTTGCCCTTGGCGATCAGGCGGTTGGCCTCGAAGGCCTCGCGGTAGTTGGCGAAGTGCGAGCCGACGATGCGCTTGAGCGACATCCACAGGTAGCGGTTGTCGTACTGGTGCATGAAGCCGGAGGTGGAGGCGCAGGTGACGATGGTGCCGCCCTTGCGGGTGACGTACACCGAGGCGCCGAAGGTCTCCCGGCCCGGGTGCTCGAAGACGATGTCGACGTCCTCGCCGCCGGTGAACTCGCGGATCTTCGCGCCCAGGCGCTTCCACTCGCGCGGGTCCTGGGTGTGCTCGTCCTTCCAGAACTTGTAGCCCTCGGCGGAGCGGTCGATGATCGCCTCGGCGCCCATGGCGCGGCAGATCCCGGCCTTCTGGTCGTTGGAGACCACGCAGATCGGGGTGGCGCCGCCGGCCAGCGCGTACTGGGTGGCGTACGAGCCGAGGCCGCCGCTGGCGCCCCAGATCAGCACGTTGTCGCCCTGCTTCATGCCGGCGCCGTTGCGCGAGACCAGCTGGCGGTACGCGGTGGAGTTGACCAGGCCGGGGGAGGCAGCCTCCTCCCAGGTGAGGTGCTTGGGCTTGGGCAGCAGCTGGTTGGTCTTCACCAGGGCGATCTGGGCCAGCCCGCCGAAGTTGGTCTCGAAGCCCCAGATGCGTTGCTCCGGGTCCATCATCGTGTCGTTGTGGCCGTCCGGGGACTCCAGCTCGACGGAGAGGCAGTGCGCGACGACCTCGTCGCCGGGCTTCCAGGCGTTGACGCCGGCGCCGGTGCGCAGCACCACGCCCGCGAGGTCGGAGCCGAGGACGTGGTACGGCAGGTCGTGGCGCTTGGTGAGCGGCGACAGCCGGCCGTAGCGCTCCAGGAAGGAGAAGGTGGAGACCGGCTCGAAGATCGAGCTCCAGACGGTGTTGTAGTTCACCGCGCTGGCCATGACGGCGACCAGGGCCTCGCCGGGGCCCAGCTCGGGCAGGGCGACCTCGTCGAGGTGAAGGGACTTGCGGGGGTCCTTGTCGCGGCTGTCGAGGCCCGCGAACAGCTGCTCCTCGTCCTTGTGGAGCGTCACCGCTCGGTAGGACTCGGGAAGCTTGACGGCGGCGAAGTCCTCCGACGTGGCGTCGTTGCTGAGGATCGCGTCGAGGATTTCCTGCATGGCTGCCTCCGAAGGCGTACCTGTGTGAGGGCACAGGGCGTCTGGGGTAGCCGGGAGCGGACACCGGCTTCGCTGAGGTGGGTGGTGGTTGGTCGGGCTGGGCGCCCGGGGTGGACCGGGTCGAACGCGCACTGCTCCCGGGGTGTGGGAACGCCGGACGACGGCGCGCCGAGGTGGGGAGCCGCGGCGCCGCGACTGGTGAGTAACAAGGTAGTGGCACCCTGTGCCACTCGTAAAGACACCGGGTGTCACGAATTCCGGCGCGCTGGAACGGCCCTCGAACGCGCTGCGGCGGACGCCGAAAGGGCCCGCGCCGACTGCTCGACGCGGGCCCTCGATATCGCTCTGACCTGGCTAGATGGTGACCTCAGGACTCCCTGGCGCCACTCAGCGCGGCCCGGATGCTGTCCACCACCACGTCCAGCGGAGCGTCCGTCCGGGCGACTGTGATGAGCACCTCACCTCCAGGGCTGGCACTCAGTGCGCTCTCGGCCAGCACATCACCGGGAGCCCCATTGGCACCCGGTGCCACCAGGGAGCCGCGGCGTCTGGCACCCGGCGTGCTGGCGGCCCAGAAGGTCCGCCGGATCACCTCGAAGGAGTGGTCCAGCTGCGCCTCCACGTCCCCGCGCCCGCCGGCCCGCAGCCAGCGCCGCAGCACGTGGTTGTGCGCCGCGACGACCGCCGCCGCCGACACCTCGGCCAGCATCGAGTCGTCCTCGCCGCCGCGCTGCCAGCCCGACGGGATGGACTCGCCGGTGTCGAAGCGGCCCAGCAGGTACCGGGTGAACAGCCGCTCGTACCGGGCCACCACGGCGATCTCCCGCTCGCGCAGCGCCGGGACCTGACGGATCAGCTGGTACCGCGCGACCGACACCCCCGGCGTCGAGGCGTACATCCGCAGCACCTCCTTGATGCCGCGGCAGACCACGTCCAGCGGGTGCTCCTCCGGCTCGGCGCTGGCCAGCAGGTCGGCCACCCGGACGAGGGTGTCGTCGTGGTCCGGGAAGATCGCCTCCTCCTTCGACCGGAAGTACCGGAAGAAGGTCCGCCGGGCCACCCCGGCGGCGGCCGCGATCTGGTCGACCGTGGTCTCCTCGTAGCCCTGCGAGGAGAACAGCTCCATCGCGGCCGTGGCCAGGTCCTGACGCATCTGCTGGCGCTGCGCCGCCGCCCGGCGGCTGCCCGGCCCCCCTTCCGGCCCGGTGCCCCCGGTCGAGGAGGCCGTCCGGTCGGCGCCGCGCGGTCCGGCGGAGTGCTGCGGGGTGGCTGACTGAACCCGATCCATGTCCGGAACGCTACACGGCCCCGGCGGTTCGGCCGCGGCCCTTCCCCGACGGACCGGTGCGACCGGGCCGGTGACGGCCGGTCTGGGCCAGCGCGCGGACACCGTCCCCGGGCTCCAGCCCGGTCTGACCGGGCCCGACCCGGCCGCGGACGGCCCGGTCCCGGGCGGCGCCGCCTCGCGCGCGGCGGCGCCCCCGGCAGCTGGCGTGGTCACCGGCGCGCGTGGTCGCGGAAGCCGCGGCCGGTCTTGCGGCCCAGGCAGCCGGCGGCGACCAGGTGCTCCAGCAGCGGTGCGGCCGCCAGGCCCGGCTCGCGGAACTCCTGGTGCAGCACCTGCTCGATGGTCAGCGAGACGTCCAGGCCGACCACGTCCAACAGCTCGAACGGGCCCATCGGGTAGCCGCAGCCCAGCTTCATCGCGGTGTCGATGTCGTCCACCGTCGCGTAGTGCTCCTGGAGCATCCGCACCGCGTCGTTCAGGTAGGGGAAGAGCAGCGCGTTGACGATGAAGCCGGCCCGGTCGCCGCACTCCACCGGGTGCTTGCGGACCGCGGCGGTCAGCTCCAGCACGGTCGCGGTGACGTCCGGAGCGGTCAGCACGGTGGAGACCACCTCGACCAGCTTCATGGCCGGCGCCGGGTTGAAGAAGTGCATGCCGATCACGTCCTGCGGCCGCGAGGTGGCGGTCGCGCAGCTGATCACCGGCAGCGAGGAGGTGGTGGTGGCGAGCACCGCGCCCGGCCTGACGATCTTGTCCAGGGCGGCGAACAGCTCGCGCTTGACCGTCAGGTCCTCGGCCACCGCCTCGATCACCAGGTCCACCTCGGCCAGTTCGGCGTACTGGCCGACCGGGGTGACCAGCGCCAGCGCGGCGTCCCGCGCCTGCGCGCTCAGCCGGCCCCGGTCGACCGCGCGCGCCAGCGACTTCGCCAGCTGCGCCTTGGCCCGGTCGGCCTTCTCCTGGCTGCGGGCGGCCAGCAGCACCGGGCGGCCGGCCTTGGCGAAGACCTCGGCGATGCCGGTCGCCATGGTGCCCGAGCCGCAGACGCCGACCGTGCGGACCTCCCGGCCCGCCACCGCGGCCCGTGCCGGGCCGGTCGCCGCGTCCACGGCCCTGGACGAGCCGGGCGCCTCGTAGGTGTAGAAGCCGCGGCCGGACTTGCGGCCCAGCAGCCCGGCCGCGACCAGCTGGCCGAGGATCGGGGCGGGCGCGTGCAGGCGGTCCCGGGACTGCTCGTACATCGCCTCCAGGACGGTCCGCGCGGTGTCCACGCCGATCAGGTCGAGCAACGCCAGCGGGCCCATCGGCAGCCCGCAGCCGAGCCGCATCGCGGCGTCGATGTCCTCCCGGGAGGCGTACTTGGACTCGTACATCGCGGCGGCCTGGTTCAGGTACGCGAACAGCAGGCCGTTGACCACGAAGCCGGCCCGGTCGCCGGCCGCCACCGGCTCCTTGCCGAGGTCCCGGGCGAACGCGGCGGCGTCCTCGGCGACCTGCGGGGAGGTCAGCACCGTGCGGACCACCTCGACCAGCTTCATGCTGTGCACCGGGTTGAAGAAGTGCAGGCCCAGCACCCGCTCCGGGCGGGCGGTCGCGGCGGCGATCCGGGTCACCGAGAGCGCGGTGGTGCCGGTGGCCAGCACCGTCCCCGCCGGGCAGATCCGGTCCAGCTCGGCGAAGAGCTCCCGCTTCAGCTCCAGCTGCTCGGGCACCTCCTCGATCACCAGGTCGGCCCCGGCGGCGGCCGACAGCTCGTGGCCGACCGAGATCAGCGCCAGCAGCGCGGTGCGCTCCCCGGCGGTGATCCGCTCCCGGTCGACCGCGTGCGCGGTCGCCTCCTCGATCCGGGCCAGTGCCCGGGCGGCAGAGTCCTCGGTGGCCTCGATGCCGATCACCCGGCGGCCGCTCCTGGCGACGGCCACCGCGACACCGGCACCCATCGTGCCGAGGCCGACGACGGCGACCGTGGAAAAGGGACGCTCCATCTGTCCTGACTCCTAGTCCTGAAGGGCCCGCGCACGCCCCGGCGGGCGGGCCGCCGCGCCCGCGCGTGCGGCGGGGGCGGCCGCCGCCGGGGGAGGGTCCGCGCGCGGGGCTGGGGAGATGACGGGTTCCGGCACACGGCCCCGGCGGCCGGTCCGCTCCGGCCGAACTGAGGGGTGTGCCGTGGTGCTCAGGCGCTCAAGGGTGAAAGGAAGCGGCTCTGATACGAGGAAGGAGACCCGGCCCGCCGCGGTTCGCGGCGCCGGCCGGTGAATGACGCACCGCGCGCCCGCCGTGGACACGGCGACCGCAGGCCCCCGCCGGTGCGGCTCCCGTAGCCCGGCGGTGGTGCGTCCGGCCACTGTAGCGAAGCTACCCGCGAGTAGGAAGGGGTGCGGGCGTCACAAAAGGCATCCGGACGGCGGGGCGGGGTCCGGCGGCGGCCCGAACGGGTGAACGGGCGGACGGGCGTCCACGGGGACCACCCGATAGGGGAGTTACCCGGCCGCGGCGGGCGGGGCAGCATGGGGGCATGACCCTCGGAACCGCCGCCGGCCCCGCCGCGTCCGCCTCCGGCTCCACCGGCCCGGCCGGAGGCCTCGGCGGGCACCTCGCCGCCGTCACGCTGCCCCCGCGCGCCGCGCGCGTCGAACAGGCCGAGGCCGCCGTCGACCGACTGCGCACCGCCGCCGTCGACGCGGTGGCCGTCACCTGGGTGGACAACGCGGGCATCACCCGGGTCAAGGCCGTCCCGCTGGGCGCCCTGGTGCACGCCGCGCAGTGGGGCGTAGGCACCGCACCCTGCTTCGACGTCTTCCTCGCCGACGACGGCATCACCACCAGCCCGAGCACCGGCGGCCCCACCGGGGACCTGCGGCTCTACCCCGACCTCGACCGGGTCGTCCCGCTGGCCGCCCAGCCCGGCTGGGCCTGGGCCCCGGGGGACCGGCACACCCAGGACGGCACCCCGCACCCCGGCTGCCAGCGGCTGTTCGCCCGCCGGATGGAGGCCGCGGCCGCCGAGCGCGGGCTGACCCTGCGGGCCGGCATCGAGGTCGAGTGGGTGGTCGCCCTCGCCGGCGGCCCGCAGGAGGAGCCGCAGTACCCGACGCACGGCCCCGCGTACGGGATGCACCGGCTCACCGACCTCACCGACTACCTGCGGGACGTCCTGCGCGCCCTCGGCGAGCAGGGGCTGACCGTCCTGCAGATCCACCCCGAGTACGCCCCGGGCCAGTTCGAGGTCTCGGTGGCCCCCGAGGGCCCGGTCGGCGCCGCCGACACCTCCGTCCTGGTCCGGCACACCGTGCGGGCCGTCTCCGCCCGGCACGGCCTGCGGGTCTCCTTCGCCCCCGTGGTCGAGCCCGGCGCGGTCGGCAACGGCGGGCACCTGCACCTGAGCCTCTGGCGGGACGGCCGCAACCTCGGCCACGGCGGCCCCGGCCCGCACGGCCTGGCCGCCGAGGCCGAGGGCTTCCTCGCCGGGGTGCTCGGCGCGCTGCCCGAACTCCTGGTGCTGGGCTGCTCCAGCCCGGCCGGCTACCTGCGGCTGGTGCCCTCGCACTGGGCCGGCGCCTACCAGTGCTGGGGCCTGGAGAACCGCGAGGCCGCGCTGCGCCTGGTGACGGGTTCCACGGGGGAGCGGGCCGACGCCGCCAACGCCGAGGTCAAGTGCTTCGACGCCAGCGCCAATCCGTACCTGGCGGTCGGCGCGGTGCTCGCCGCTGGTCTCTCAGGTCTCGACCAACACCGGGAGCTGCCACCGGAGTTCACCGGTGACCCGGCCGCCGCCGAACCCGGCGCGGTGCCCCGGCTGCCGACCGGACCGGCGCAGGCGCTGGCCGCGTACGAGCGCTCGTCGGTGCTGCGCGAGGCGCTCGGCGGGCCGCTGTACGAGGCGGTGCTGGCGGTGCGCCGGGCGGAGGGCGAGCAGTACGCCGCCGCCACCCCCGAGCAGTTGGTCGCCGCCACCCGCTGGCGGTACTGACCGGTGCACGCCGGGGCCCCGGCGGTGCCCGCACTGGTCGACCACCACTGCCACAGCGTGGTGGCGGCCGACCTCGCCGACGACGCCCTGGCCGGGCTGCTCACCGAGTCCGACCGGCCGCCCGCGCCCGGCTGTTCGCCCTTCGACAGCGCGCTCGGCCTGGCCGTCCGGCGCTGGTGCCCGCCCGTCCTCGGCCTGCCCGCGCACGCCCCGGCCGCCGACTACCTGGCCCGGCGGCGGGAGCTGGGCGGCGCCGAGGCCACCCGCCGGCTGCTGGCCGCGGCCGGGCTGGACACCTGCCTGGTGGACACCGGGCTGACCGCCGCCGCGGGCCTTCCGCTGCTGCCGCTCGGCGAACTGGCCGCGGCCGCCGGGGCGGTGGTGCACGAGGTGGTCCGGCTGGAGTCGGTGGCCGAAACGGTGGCGGGCCAGGCCGAGTCCTGGCCGCAGGCCGTCGGGGAGGCGCTGGCGGCGGCCGCCGCGGATGCGGTCGCGGTCAAGTCGGTGCTCGCCTACCGGCACGGCCTGGCCGCCCCCGCCGAACGGCCCGCGCGGGCGGCCGTGGTGGCCGCAGCCGGCACCTGGCTGCGCGGCGGGCGGGGCCGGCTGGCCGATCCGGTGCTGCTGCACCACCTGCTCTGGACGGCCGTGGACGTCTGTGCCGGGCTGGGCCTGCCGCTCCAACTCCACACCGGCTTCGGCGATCCCGACCTCACCCTGCACCGGGCCGATCCGTCGCTGCTGACCGGTTTCGTGCGCGCCGCCGAGCCGAGCGGCGTCCCGCTGGTGCTGCTGCACTGCTACCCGTACCACCGCCAGGCCGGGTGGCTGGCCCAGGCCTTCCCGACGGTGTACACCGACCTCGGGCTGACCGCCTCCTACACCGGCCCGCGGGTGGCTGCGGTGCTGGGCGAGATGCTGGAACTGGCGCCGTTCGGCAAGCTGTTGTTCTCCACCGACGCGTACGGGCTGCCCGAGTTGTACCTGGTGGGCGCCGCCCAGTTCCGGTACGGACTGGGGGCGGTGCTGGCCGACTGGCAGGCGGGTGGCGCCTGTTCGGCGGCGGACGCGCAGCGGCTGGCCCGGTTGGTCGCCGCCGACAACGCCCGGACGCTGTACTCACTGCCCGGCGCACCGTAGCACGTCGACGGACCATCACTTTTTAACACTCTTCAATTCTGTTGACATGTTGGGCCTCCGGACTCCTCGGTTCCGATGTTGGCCAACATGTGACGATTAGATGACTACCTCTTGCGCTTATCAGCGAATATTCATTAGCGTCCCGATCATTCCAGGCGCACCTGCCACACCGCAGCTGCCGCATGACGACTCGGGAGGGCCAACCCCTATGAGAGTTCCTCGGATCAGCCGGACCCGGTTCGCGGCGGTGGGCCTCGTGCTCGCCACCGCCGGCGCCCTCGCGCTCCCGGCCGGCACCGCCGTCGCGGCCCCCTCGGCGGGCTCGACGACCGGTCCGCTGCTCAGCTACGTCGTCAACACCAAGGCCAACCACGGCCAGGTGCAGAAGGTCGAGAAGGCGATCACCGCCCTCGGCGGCTCGGTGGTGTACTCGTACGAGCAGATCGGCGTCGTCATCGCCCGCTCGGACGACACCGCGTTCGCGCAGAAGCTGCGTCAGGCCAAGGGCGTCGACTCCGTCGGTGCCAGCCGCACCAAGGGCATCACCGCCGCCGACCAGGCCAAGGCCGACGTCGCCGCCGAGCCCTCCGCCGCGCCCGCCGCCGGTCAGGAGCCGTACGAGGCCAACCAGTGGGACATGCGCCAGATCGGTGTCGACAAGGCGCACAAGCTCTCGCTCGGCAGCCGCAACGTCACCGTCGGCGTGCTGGACTCCGGCATCGACGCGACGCACGAGGACCTGGCCGCCAACGTGGACGCCTCGCAGTCGGTCTCCTGCATCGACGGCGGCAAGCCGAACACCGACTGGAAGTCCTGGCAGCCCACCACCAGCGACCACGGCACCCACGTGGCCGGCACGATCGGCGCCGCCAAGAACGGCAAGGGCGTCGTCGGCATCGCCCCGAACGTGAAGCTGGCCGCGGTCAAGGTCGTCGACGACGGCGGGTTCATCTACCCCGAGTACGCGATCTGCGGCTTCGTGTGGGCCGGTGAGCACCAGTTCAAGGTGACCAACAACAGCTACTACGTCGACCCGTGGATGTTCAACTGCCCGAACGACAAGGACCAGGCCGCGATCAGCGCCGCCGTCCGCAAGGCGGTCTCGTTCTCGCAGCGCAAGGGCGTCCTCAACGTCGCCGCGGCGGGCAACGAGAACATCGACCTGGCGCACAAGACCGTTGACGTCTCCAGCCCGGACGACACCACCAAGGTGACCCGCCCGGTCACCAACGACTGCCTGTCGCTGCCGACCGAGCTGCCCGGTGTCATCGCCGTCTCCTCGGTGGGCGTCAAGGGCGACAAGGCGTACTACTCCAGCTACGGCAAGGGCGTCGTGACCGTCGCCGCGCCGGGTGGCGACCGCCGCTACCAGCTCCCGGACACCCCGGACAAGGACGGTCGGATCCTCTCCACCATCCCGGGCAACAAGTACGGCTACATGCAGGGCACCTCGATGGCCACCCCGCACGTCGTCGGCGTGGTCGCGCTGCTCGCCAGCACCTTCCCGTGGGCCAACCCGGACGAGCTGACCGAGCTGCTCACCAACCAGGCGGAGTCGCACCCCTGCCCGACCGGCGAGTACAACCCGGGCGGCACCGGCGCGTACAAGGCCACCTGCGAGGGCGGCGCGGACGACAACGGCTTCTACGGCGCGGGCATCATCAACGCCGAGAAGGCGGTCCAGTGGTGGCGCTGACGCGCTGACCACGGCGACACCTGAACACTGAGCCGGGGGGGGGGCGCCGACGGGCCCGCCCCCCCCGCCGGGAGGGGGCGCCCC
>NZ_JBHWIO010000007.1:15927-55764 GCF_042732075.1 Kitasatospora sp. NPDC059812 | reverse complement strand
GGGGGGGGGGGCGGTCGCGCCCCCCCCCCTCACCCCTCTCCCGGGGGGGGGGGGGGGCGCCCCCGCCCCCCCCCCCCCCCCGGTCGTTTCCGGGCCACCGTGCCCGGGCCCTGCCCGGCCCGCGCCCGGCTGACTTCCACGGGCGGGCCCCGGCCCACTCACTCGACGTGCTGGTCCCAGCCCGTCTCCACCGACGGCTTGCCGTGCAGGTCCGGGACTTCCTGGAGCCAGGCGGGCCGGCCGGCCCGCGTCCGGGCCTCCCGGCGGCGTTCGGCCTCGCGCAGCTGCTCGGGGGTGGCGAAGCCCTCCGGGAGCCACTGCGCGGAGAGCACCACCCGGGCGGCCAGGTGGGTCACGTAGGCGTGCCGGACGGCGGCCACCGAGTCGAAGCCGGGCTCGTTGGCCAGCCACTCGTCCGGGACGAGCGCCAGCACCTCCTCCAGCAGGCCGACGGTGACCAGCGGGCCGAGCTCCTCGTCGGCCAGCCGGACGTCCGGGGCCGCGCCGCCCAGCGCGTGCGCGCTGAGGTCGTAGCGCTTGCCGACCGCCGCCTCGGCGGTGGCCCAGCGGTGGTGGAAGATCAGCGCGGCGCCGTTGTCGATCAGCCAGAGCCGTCCGTGCCAGACCACCAGGTTGGGGTTGTGGACGGTGCGGTCGACGTTGCCGGTGAGGGCGTCCAGCCAGACCACCCGCCCGGCCTCGGCGGAGTCCACCGGGATCATGCCCGGCCGGTAGTCCCGCGCGCCGGGCAGCAGGTCCATCCCGAGGTTGAGGCCGCCGCTGGCCTTGAGCATGTCCTGGATCTCGGTGTCGGGCTCGTCCGCGGCGACGGCCGGATCGAAGTCCACCAGCCGCAGCTCGGGGACGCGCAGGCCGAGCCGCCGGGCCAGCTCGCCGACGATCACCTCCGCGACCAGCGCCTTGCGGCCCTGCGCGGCGCCGGTGAACTTGACCACGTAGGTTCCCAGGTCGTCGGTCTCCACCACACCGGGGACGGAACCGCCGGACCGCAGCGGGTCGACGTAGCGCACTGCTGTCACCAGATCGAGCACACCGGCCACCCTATCCCGCCGCCCCGCCACCGCGACGGGCCGTCCGGTAGGCCTGCGCCCCCGGCGCTGTGATTGGCTTGCCGGTGAGAATCGGAAGACCAAACGGACGAGGAGAGCAAGGCCATGGGACAGGTGCAGGCCACCACCGAGCGGGACTACGACGCCGCCCCCGAGCGGGTGTACGAGGCGCTGGCCGACTACCAGGTGACCCGCCCGAAGCTGCTGCCCCCGCAGTACAGCGAGTACGAGGTCCGGGTCGGCGGCACCGGCGCCGGCACCCAGGTGCACTGGAAGCTGCAGGCCACCGAGAAGCGCGTGCGGGACTGCCTGTTCACCGTCTCGGCGCCCTCGCCCGACCAACTGGTGGAGAAGGACGCCAACTCCAGCATGGTGATCACCTGGACCGTCTCGGCGGCCGGCGAGGGCCGGTCGAAGGTCACCGTCTCGGCCGCCTGGCAGGGCGCGAGCGGCATCGGCGGCTTCTTCGAGCGCACCTTCGCCCCGAAGGGCCTGAACCGGATCCACGACCAGGTGCTGGCCAACCTGGCCGCCGAGGTCCGCTGAGTCCGCGGAGCTCACCGAGTTTACTGGGTTCACCGGGTTCACCGGGTTCACCTTTCCGCGGAAATTCGCCCGGGAATTCGAGCGGCCCGTCCACCCGTACGAGCGGAAAGCCGTACGGGTGGACGGCCCGCCACCTGCGGGTGACGAGGGCCGCCCGGCGCGGGGGAGCCACCCTAGGCTCGCCGCCGTGCATATGACGATCCTTCACATTTCACAGCCCGTGGACGGCGGAGTCGCCCGCGTCGTCGCCGATCTGGTCCGGGGGCAGCGCGAGGCCGGTCACCGGGTGCTGGTCGCCTGCCCGGGCGGCGGGCGGCTGGCCGAGGAGGCCGCCGCCGTGGGTGCGCTGGTCCATGACTGGCCCGCCGGGCGCTCGCCGGGCCCGGGCACCGCCGCCGAGGCGTGGCGGCTGCGCCGGATCGTCCGGGCTGCCGCGCCCGACGTGGTCCACCTGCACAGCGCCAAGGCCGGGCTGGCCGGCCGGCTGGCGGTACGCGGCGCGGTGCCGACCGTCTTCCAGCCGCACGCCTGGTCCTTCGCCGCCGTCGAGGGCCCGCTGGCCACCGCCACCCTGCACTGGGAGCGCTTCGCCAGCCGTTGGGCGCACCGCCTGCTCTGTGTCAGCGTCCAGGAGCGGGCCGACGGCGTCGCCGCCGGGGTGAGCGCGGACTGGGCGGTGGTGCCCAACGGCGTGGACGTCCGCCACTACGCACCCGCCGACCGCCGGGCGGCCCGGATCGCGCTGGGCCTGGACCTGGACGCGCCGCTCGCGGTCTGCGTCGGCCGGCTGTGCCGGCAGAAGGGCCAGGACGTGCTGCTGGCGGCCTGGCCGGAGGTGCTGCGGGCGGTGCCGCAGGCCCGGCTGGCGCTGGTGGGCGGCGGCCCCGAGGAGAACCGGCTGGCGGATCTGGTCCGGGAGTCGGCCGAGCCGTCCCGGGTCCGGCTGGTCGGGGACGTGCCGGATCCGAGGCCGTGGCTGGCGGCGGCCGACCTGGTGGTGCTGCCCTCGCGCTGGGAGGGCATGGCGCTGGCCCCGCTGGAGGCGATGGCGGTGGCCCGTCCGGTGCTGCTGACCGACGTGCCGGGCGCCCGGGAGTGCCTGCCCCAGGCCGAGCGGGAGCGGGCGGTGGTGCCGCCCGAGGACGTGACCGCGCTCGCCACCCGAATGGCGGAAGCGCTGTCCGATTCGATCGAGTGTGAGCGGCGCGGGGCGCGGCTGCGCGATCACGTGGTTGCCCGGCATGACGTCCGCACGGTGGTCGAACAGGTGGACGCGCTGTACCGCCATCTGCTGGGTGCCGGTCCGGCGGCCGGGCGGCGCCGGGCCCGTGTCCCAGAGCGGATCTGATCGTTTCACATGCCGTGAATGCCCGCCGATCCGGCGCCGTCGTATTCGCACCCTCAACCGGATAGGGACGAGGCGTCAAATCCGAAATACCTATTAATGGGCGGCTGGAATGAAACGGCAAGTCAACTTCCAGCCTGCGCAGCCCGGTTATGTATTGTCGGATTTCGCCTGCTTCGTTTCGATTTCACGCCGGGAATTCGCGACTGAGCCCTTCATGGCCGCGCCCCGCGCGGCCGGGCCCGGTGCGAGAGGACCGAAAGCCGCCAGCGGTAGCAGGTGCTGTCAGGACCGCGCCCACCGGGCCGGGACGGCCGCTCCGCGCCATCCGGTGCCGGGGCGCCGTCACCCCGGGCACACAGCAGGGGAGTTCGTGCGCTGATGACCATTGACCACGACAGCGTGCCGCGAGCGGGTCGGTCCCTGTCCGGCCCGCGGCGGCCCGGCACCGGGCTGCTCGACCGTCCGGCCGGATCCGCCCGGACCCGGACGGTGCCGCCGCCCCGCCGGCCCCGCGGGGCGGTCCGTTCCCGGCTCGCCCTGCCGCTCGCGCTGGTCCAGGTCGACGCGATCGCGCTGTGCACCGCCACCGGCCTCGCCAACCGGGCCGTCGACCCGGCCGTCCCGCTCGCGCCGCTGCTCGGTGCCGCCGCCGTCCTGCCCCTGCTGCTCGTGCTCAACCTGGTCGGCGGCCTCTACCGCACCCGGCTCACCCTCTCCGTCCTGGACGAACTGCCCGCGCTGGCCGTCCGGGCCGTCGTCGCCACCGCCTTCGCCGTCACCCTGGCCGGCTGTCTGGACGGCCGCTGGCCCGACTGCGGCCCGGCCACCCCGGCCCGGCTCACCGTCCTGCTCGGCGTCCAGCTGCTGATCGCCGCCGTCGGCCGCGCCGTGCTCTACCACCTGGTCCGGCGGATCCGCCGCAGCCGCCCCAACCCCGTCCTGGTGCTCGGCGCCGGCCGGCTCGGCCGCCGGGTCGCCGCCGCCCTCAGCGAGCGCGGCGAGTACGGGATGCGCCCGGTCGGCTTCCTCGACGCCGACCCGCCGCTGCTCGCCGGCGACACCGACCTGCCCGTCCTCGGCGGCCGCGAGGTGCTGGAGCGCGAGGTCCGCCGGCACCGGATCCACCACGTGGTCGCCACCGCCGGCGCCGCCGACGAGGCCGAGACCGCCGCCGCCCTGCGCGACGCCGCCCGGCTCGGCTGCCAGGTCTGGCTGGTGCCCGCGCTGCGCGAGCACGGCTCGCTGCCCGCCGGCCCGCTGGCCGGAGCCGACCACCTGTGGGGCTTCCCCTGCCTGCGGGTCGGCGGCCCGGCGATGCGCCGCCCCGGCTGGGCCGCCAAGCGCGCCCTGGACGTCACCGCCGCCGGGCTCGGCCTGCTGCTGCTCGCCCCCGTCCTGGTGCTCTGCGCGCTGGCCGTCCGCTTCGACACCGGCCCCGGCGTGCTCTTCCGCCAGCAGCGCACCGGGCTGGACGGCAAGGTCTTCACCGTCCTCAAGTTCCGCACCCTGCGCCCGAGCAACGAACACGAGTCGGCGACCCGCTGGAACATCTCCCAGGACCACCGGATGGGCGCCGTCGGCCGGCTGCTGCGCCGCAGCTCGCTGGACGAGCTGCCGCAGCTGTGGAACGTGCTGTGCGGCGACATGAGCCTGGTCGGCCCGCGCCCGGAACGCCCCTACTTCGTCATGCGGTTCGGCCAGGCCTACCCCGAGTACGCCGACCGCCACCGCGTCCCGGTCGGCCTGACCGGCCTCGCCCAGGTCAACGGCCTGCGCGGGGACACCTCGATCGAGGACCGGGCCCGGTTCGACAACCGCTACATCGAGAGCTGGAGCCTCTGGCAGGACGTCAAGATCCTGTGCCGCACCGCGGTCCTGATGCTCCACCCGGACGGGAGCTGACCCGCGTGGCCCTGACCCTTCCCGCCGTCCCCCGGCTCGCGTTACGCAAGGCGCTGCCCGCGCTCGCGGACCGGCCCAGCCTGCTCGCCGCGGCGACCGTCCTGCTGGTCTGCGTGCCCACCGGCGAGAAGGACGTCGCCGCCGCCGTCCACGTCACCGCCGCCGACGTGGCCTCGCTGGCCCTGGTCGCGCTCACCGCGCTCAACCTGCTGCGCGGGCGGCTGCCCGCCGTCAGCCGCGCCACCTGCGTGCTGTTCGGCGGCATCGTGGTCGCCGCCGCCGTCGCCACCGTCGGCTCGATCGACCCGGCCACCAGCCTCACCGGCTTCGTCCGGCTCACCCAGGTGTTCGTCCTGGTGCCGGCCGGGGTGCTCTGCTCGCTGCGCGACCGCGTCGACCAGCGGCTGGTCCTCGGCTCCTTCGTGCTCGCCGCGCTGATCCAGGGCGTGGTCGGCGCGCACCAGTACCTCACCCGGACCGGCGCCTCCTACACCGGCCAGCCGATCCGGGCCGTCGGCACCTTCGGCGCCCTCGACATCATGGCGATGTCCACGGTCGTCAGCTACGGGCTGCTCGCCGCCCTGGCCCTGGCGCTCGCCGAGCGCCGCCCCGGCGGCGACGTCCGGCTGCGCCGCGCCATGTTCGCGGCCGCCGCCTTCCTGGCCTTCCCGCTCGCCGTCTCGTTCAGCCGCGGCAGCTGGATCGCCACCGCCGCCGCGGCCACCGTGCTGCTGCTGCGCGCCGACGCCCGGCTCGCCGTCCGCGGCGCCGTCCTCGGCCTGGCCGGCGCGGTCGTCCTGGTCGGCGGCCTCGGCCTCGGCGCCTCCGGCGTCACCGCGCGGCTCGGCTCGATCGGCTCCGTCTCCGCGGCCCCCGACCAGTCCGTCTCCGACCGCTACGACCTGTGGTCCACCGCCGGGCGGATCTGGCAGGACCACCCCGTCCACGGCGCCGGCCCCAAGGCCTTCCAGCAACTGCGCGACAGCCACGCCCCGCTGCGGCTCTCCTCCGGCAGCGACGCCGCCGACTCCACCATCGGCTTCCAGCGCGAACCGCTGCTCTCCCCGCACAACATGTACTTCCTGGTGCTCAGCGAGCAGGGTCTGATCGGCATCGTCGCCTACGCCGCGCTCTTCCTCGGCCTGCTGCTCGGCTGCCTGCGCCACTCCCGCGGCCCGGCCCTCGCCGCCCTGGCCCTGCTCACCTGGGTGCTGGTCGACTACCTGTACGCGGACATCGGCGGCACCACCACCGTGCTGACCTCCGTCGTCCTCGGCCTCGCGGCCCGGGCCTGCGTCGCGGAGGCCGACCCGCGATGACCACCGACCAGCCGGCCCTCGCCTCCGCCGTGCCCGCCCCGCGCGGCGTCCGCGCCGGCGGCCGGCCGCCCGGGCCCGATCCGGCCCCCCGGCGCGGCTTCCTCGCCAAGGCCTTCGGCATCACCGCCGTCCTCAGCGCCGCCGGCTCCGGCCTCGGCCTGCTGCGCGACCTCCTGCTGGCCCGCTACTTCGGCGCCAACCAGGGCACCGACGCCTTCCTGGTCGCCTGGACCGTCCCGGAGACGGCCGCGCCGCTGCTGATCGAGGACGCCATGTCCTTCCTCATGGTGCCCGCCTTCGCGCTCGCCCTGGTGCTGCGCGAGGAGGACCCGGACGCCCCCGACCCGGTCCGCCAACTGGTCCGCGCCACCCTGCCCTGGCTGCTGCTCGCGCTCAGCGGGCTCGCGCTGGCCACCGCCCTCGGTGCCCCGCAGCTGGTCGAGCTGCTCGCCCCCGGCCTGGCCAACCCCGGCCTCGCCGTCACCTGCACCCGGATCACCGCGATCACCGTGCTGCCGTTCGGCGTGGCCGGCTACCTCGCCGCCGCGCTGCGCGCCCACCACTGCTTCACCGCGCCGGCCGGCATCTACGTCGCCTACAACGTCGGCATCCTCGCCGTGCTGCTCGGCTGCCAGTCCTTCCTGGGCGTGCGCTCCGCCGCCCTCGGCGTCGCGCTCGGCAGCCTGCTGATGGCCGGCCTGCTGGTCGCCCCGTTCCTGCGCCGGCTGCGCCAGGGTGCGGGCCCGGGATCGCACCCGGGCGCGGGCCGCTCCCGCCGCTCCCGTAAGGCGCTGGTGCTGATGCCGTTCGCCCTGCTGCCGGTGGCCGCGTTCACCCTGACCCGGCAGTCGCAGGTCTTCGTCGAGCGCTACCTCGGCTCGGCGCTGCCGCCCGGCACCATCTCGCACCTCAACTACGCCGCCAAGGTCTCCCAACTGGCCATGACGGCAGGCATCCTGATCTGCACCGTCACCTTCCCGCTGGTCGCCCGGGCGCTGGCGGCCGGGGACCTCACCGCCGCCCGGGACCGGGTCGAGAAGGACCTCGGCCAGGCCGCGGCGGTCGTCCTGGTCGGCACCGCCTTCCTGATGGCCTGCGCCCCCTCGGTGGTCTCGCTGCTCTTCCAGCGCGGCGCCTTCGGCCCGCGGGACACCGCCGCCACCGCCGCCGTCATCCGGGTCTACAGCTTCGGCCTGCCCGCCCAGGCGCTGATCGGCGTGATGATCCGCCCGTACTTCTCGCTGCGCCCGGTGGTCCGCCGGGCCGACGATCCGGGCACCGAGGACGGCGGCCGCCGGCTGCTGGACTGGTTCCCGGTCGCCGCGATGCTGCTCGGCCTCGGCGTCACCGTCGTGGTCAGCCTGCTCGCCACCCCCCGCTTCGGCGCCCTCGGGCTCGCCGCCGGGAACGCGGCCGGCATCACCGCCGCCGCCGCGCTGCTGCTGCACGGCCTGGTGCTGCGCGGCATCCCGCTGCGGCTGCGCCGGGTGCTCGGCGGCCACGCCCGGCTGCTGGCCGCCGCCGGTGGCGCCACCGCCCTCGGCGCCGCCGTCGCCGGGCTGGCCACCGGCCCCCTGCTCTCGACCCTCCTCGGGGGCCTCACCGTGGCGTTGGCCTTCGCCGTCCTCGGCACCGGCCTCGGCGCGCGTGAGGTGCGCGGTCCGGTCCTCGCCGTGGCCCGGGCCCTGAACCCGCCAACCGTCGCCGATGAAGGGAAGCTTCCCCATGGACAATGAACGGGGAACCGTCCGTTCGACCCAGGCGGGCGTCCGCCGCCAGGCCGTACCGGCCGCAGCCGCACCACGCGGCGACCTCCCGTACACCGACTCCGCCGGACCGAAGGCGCGGCTGTCCAGGAGCCGCCGCCCGCTCGGCGAACCGTCCGGCCCCGGTTCCTCCTCGCCGTGGATCCTGATGTACCACTCGGTGGCGGTCGAGAAGGAGGACCCGTACCAGCTGACCGTCAGCCCCGAGCGGTTCGCCGAGCAGGTCGCCTGGCTGCACCGGCGCGGGCGGCGCGGCGTCTCCGTGCGCGAGCTGATGCGGGCCCGGGCCGCCGGCCGGGACGACAAACTGGTCGGGCTGAGCTTCGACGACGGCTACGCGGACTTCGCGCGCCACGCCGTGCCGATCCTCCAGGCGTACGGCTTCACCGCCACCGCGTACGTGGTCGCCGACCTGCTCGGCCGGGACAACGGCTGGGACGCCGAGGGGCCGCGCAAGCAGCTGCTCACCGTCCAGGAGGTCACCGAACTCGCCGCCGCCGGTTGGGAGATCGGCTCGCACGGCCTCGGCCACCAGGCGCTGCCCGGCCTGCCGGCCGACGTCCTGGCGGTGCAGACCCGGGAGAGCCGGCGCCTCCTGGAGGACGTGGTCGGCGGCCCGGTCACCGGCTTCTGCTACCCGTACGGCGCCGTCGACCTGCCCGCCACCCAGGCCGTCCGCGACGCCGGCTACGACTACGCCTGCGCCATCGCGCACTCCCCGCTCACCGGCCGCTTCGCGCTGCCCCGCTGCTACGTCGGCGACCGCGACGGCGCCTGGCGGCTGCGCGCCAAACGCGGCCGGCAGCGGCTGCGCGACACCGTCACCGAGCTGCGACGAAGCCCCCTGGTCGCCCGGCGGGGGGCCCGGCCGTGAGGGTCCTGCACATCGTCACCGGCCTCGCCTCGGGCGGCGCCGAGCGCCAACTCCATTTGCTGCTGCGGCACTTGCCCGCACACCAGCAGTGCGAGGTGGTCGCACTGACCAACCCCGGCACGGTCGCCGCCGCGCTGCGCGGCGACGGGGTGACCGTCCACCACCTCGGCATGCGCGGCAACCGCGACCTGGGCGCGCTGCCCCGGCTGGTCCGGCTGGTCCGCTCCGGCCGCTATGACCTGGTGCACACCCACCTGTACCGGGCGCAGCTGTACGGCCGGCTGGCGGCCCGGCTCGCCGGGGTCCGCGCGGTGGTCTCCACCGAGCACTCGCTGCACGCCGGGGTGATCGAGGGCCGCCCGGTCACCCGCGGCGTCAAGGGCCTCTACCTGGCGGCCGAACGGCTCGGCAGCACCACCGTCGCGGTCTCCCGGCAGGTCGCCCAGACGCTGCACTCCTGGGGCGTCCCACCGGCCCGGGTCGAGCTGATCCCCAACGGCATCGACACCGCCCGCTACCGCCGCCCGGCCGCCGACCGGGCCGCGACCCGCCGCCGGCTGCGGGCCGAACTCGGCCTGCCGGAGGGGAGCTGGGTGGTCGGCGGAGTCGGCCGGCTGGTCCCCGGCAAGCGCTTCGAGGTGCTGCTGGAGGCCCTCGCCGCACTCGACCCGGCCGCCCGGCTGGTGCTGGTCGGCGCGGGCCCGGAGCGCGCCGCGCTGGAGCACCGGGCCGCCGAACTCGGCGTCCGGGAACGGCTGGTGCTCACCGGCGAGCGCGACGACGTGCCCGACCTGCTGACCGCCCTGGACGTGCTGGCCGCCCCCTCCACCGCGGAGACCTTCGGCCTCGGCATCCTGGAGGGCCTCGCGGCCGGCCTGCCGGTGCGGCACAGCGCCTGCCCGGCGCTCGACGAACTGCCGCCCAGCGCCGCCCCGCAGGCCCGCCGGATCCCCTCCGAGGGCGCCGCGTACGCCGCCGCGCTGCGCGACCTGCGGCACCTGAACGACCACAACGCCGACCCGCTGCCGCACCCCCCTGCGGTCGGCCACTACGACATCGCCCGGGTCGCCGCCGACCTGGGCGCCCTCTACGACCGGCTGGCCCGCGCTTGACCGCCCGCCGCCGCCGGAACCGCCGTCACATACCCAAGGAGTCACACCCATGACCACACCGCGCCGAAGGGCCCGCCACCTGGTCCGCCGCTGGTGGCCGGTGGCGCTCGCGGTGCCGCTGGGCGCCGCGGCCGGCGCCGGGTACGCCGTCGTCTCGCACCCCTCGTACGCCGCCAGCGCCTACGTCCTCGTGGTGCCGCAGAATCCGGGGGAGGCCGCCACCGCGACCAACTTCGCGCAGGCGTACGGGCGGTTGGCGGGCCAGCCGCAGGTGCTCGCGGTGGCGGCCGTCGAGACCGGCCACACCCGTGCCCAGCTGGAGTCCCTGGTGCACGGGACCACCTCCCCGGACGCCCCGATGATCGAGATCACCGGCACCGGGACGCGCCCCCAGGAGGCGGCCCAGACCGCCGACGCGGTGGCCCGCTCGCTGGTCTCCTTCGCCAACACGAGCAGCAAGGACACCAGCGTCCGGCTGGTGACGCTGGCGCCGGCCGCCGAGCCGGACAAGCCGACCACCCCGTCCGCCGCGCTGGACGTCGCGGTCGGCGGCGCGGCCGGGCTGCTGGTGGGGGCCCTGGTGATGATGACCCGCCGCCGGGGCGAGGCCGCCCCGCCGGAGGCCGCCGAGGCCGTCGAGGCCCCGGTGGAGCCGACGACGCCGGCCACCCCCCGCCCGCGCGGCGAGGAGCCGCCCGCCGCCGACCGGGCCGGGCAGGCCGACGAGGCCGGCAGGACCGGCCAGGCGGAGGAGACGGAGAAGATGGAGAAGACGGAGAAGGCCGAGGAGGCCGAGGAGGCGGAGAAGGTCGAGGAGGCGGAAGGGCAGCCCGGGAAGGCCGCCGCCGCGAAGAAGAGCGCCGAGGAGCCCCCGGCCAAGGAGAAGGCCGCGGCCGGGAGCGGGCGATGAGCACTGAGACCCGGCACACCGGCCTCCCGGCCCAGCCGGCGGCGCCGGGCTGGACCACCGAGCTGCGCCGCGAGGACGACGCCCTGGACACCCTCGCCGAGGAGTGGGACGACCTGGCCGCCCGCTGCCGGACCGCAACCTTCTTCCAGGCCGCCGACTGGCAGCGCTCCTGGTGGCGCCACTACGGCAGTCCGGGCGACCTGCTGGTGGTGCTCGTCCGCCGGGACGGCCTGCTGGTCGGCGCGGGTGCCTTCAGACGCCGCGGCGGCCCGCTCGGCGGGCTGACCGCCCTGGGCGCCGGGCTGGTCGACTACTCGGACGTGCTGCTCGACGACGACTGCGCCGACCGGGCCGCCGCCGAGTTCGCCGCCGCCCTCCCGCTCACCCGCCCGTGGCACTCCCTGGAGCTGCGCGAGGTGCACCCCGAGGCGGCGGTGCAGCGGGTGTACGAGCACTGGCACGGCCGGCGCCGCCGCTACCAGGACTCGCTCTGCCAGTACCTGCCGGCCGTCCCGATGGACCGGCTGCTCAAGCGGGTGCCCGGCAAGACCGCGCAACGCAGCCGGGTGAAGCTGCGCAAGATCGCCGAGGCCGGGGTGCAGGTCAGCTCGACGCCGGCGGCCGAGGTGCCGGCGGCGCTGGAGGGCCTGCTGCGGCTGCATTTCCTGCAGTGGCAGCAGCGCGGCGTCACCCCGGAGCACCGCACCGAGCGCTTCGCCCGCCACCTGACCGAGTCCACCGTCGGCCTGGTCGCCACCGGCAGGGCGACCGTCCACCAGTTCCGGCTGAACGGCGAACTGGTCGCGGTGAACCTGCTGCTGCTCTGCCCCTCCTTCGGAGGCCTGTACATGTACGGCGCGCACCCGGTGCTGCGCGAGCGGCTGGACATCGCGGGGCTGCTGTTCAGCGCCGCCCTGGACGAGACGGTCGGCGCGGGCGTCCCGCTGCTCGGCCTGCTGCGCGGCCAGGAGCCGTACAAGCAGCGCTGGCGGCCGGACCAGCTGTCCAACCAGCGCCTGCTGTTCGGTCCGCCCGGTCCGGCGCCGGCGGCCATCGCCCGGTCCGGCGCGGTGCGCGTCCGCCAGCAGGCGGCGCACGTGCTGCGGACCCGCTTCCCGCGGCTCAAGGAGGCCCTGCTGGCCCGCCGCCGCGGCTGACCGCGCCCGCCCCCGCCCCCGCCCGGGCTCAGCGCCGGGCGGGCGTCCGGGCCGCCGACGGGCTCGGGGAGGGGCTCGCGAAGGGGCTCGGGGAGGGGCTCGGGGAGGGGCTCGCCGACGCGGTGGCCGAGTGGCCCGGCGACGGGCTCGCGGACGGGCCGGGCACCACGTTCGGGGCCCCGGGCCCGGTCGGCGGCGCGGGCGGGCGCGGCGCCACCGGCGGGACGATCGGCTGGACGGGGGCCTGGGGCGCCGGCGGCACCACCGCCGGCGCCCCCTTCGACCCGGACATCAGCTGCTTGAACCGGGCGGCGGAGCGCGGGTTGCGGTCGCACTCGAAGAAGCCGTGCGGGCAGTAGTCGGTGACGGTCTGGTAGGCGGTGTCGTGGGTGCGCATCCACTCGACCATCCGCTGCACGAACTCCGGGTTGTCGCCGTTGCGGAACAGCCCCCACTCCGGGTAGGAGACCGGCTTGCCGCGCTTGGCGGCGAACTCCACCTGGTCCTGCAGCCCGTACGGCTCGCGCACGTAGTCGTCGAAGGTGCCCCCGGCGGGCTGGTCGTAGTTGTCCATGCCGATGATGTCGACCACGTCGTCGCCGGGGTAGCACTTGGTCCACGGGATGGCGTCCAGGCCCCGGTTCGGGGTGAAGTCGAAGCGGAACCGCTGCCCCGGCACCGAGCGCATCACACCGACGATCCGTCGCCAGTAGGCCTTCCACGAGGACGGGTCGGGCTTGCAGCGGTGCGTGTAGGTGACGCCGTTCATCTCCCAGCCGAGGGTGAGCACGGTGTCCGCGCCGCCGAGGGCGACCAGCCGGTGGGCGAGCCGCAGGAAGTGCCGGTCGAAGTCCCCGCGCGCGCCCTGGGCGAGCAGCTTGGCGACCTCGCCGTCCGGCACGTTCGCCTCGTTGGGCACCAGCATCGGCACGCCGAGGACGAGCGTCCGGGACGGGTCGGCCAGCCGCCACTGCGACCACATGCCGAGCACCATCAGCTCGCCCTCGACGTCGGCCCAGCCGTTGCCCGCCAGGTAGGTGTGGCCGACTTGCAGGTTGGCGTCGCCCAGCCACCGCGCGTACCGGCCGATCTGCGGGATGTAGTCGTCCCAGGAGCCGACGAAGGCGCCGAACGGCGGCTCGTGCTTGGGCCGCTGGACGGGCGGGCGGGGGGCGGCGCCGCGCGGCTCGAAGGCGTCCGAGGAGAGGGAGTGCCGTTCGGTCTGGCTGAGCGGCGACCCGGCCGGGACGCTGGCCGTGGCCATCAGCAGCAGGGCGGCGGCGGCCAGCGTCAGGCGGCCGATTCGCATGGTCTCTCCTCCGGGCGTCGCGGGGCGGGAGCGCGCTGGACGGACCGTGGCGCTCCGCTCGCCGACAGTAGGCCCGGCGGGCGTCGGAAAAGCCGAATGTCACCCTAAAGTGGGCGGTATTCGAACGCCGTCTGCCGCAACGCCCGGCCGGGTCTCGCCGCGTGTATCAGCTCTGTAACGGTCCGGCCGGGCCCCGGCGCCCGGCCCCGGAGCGGGCGGCGGCCCGGCCTCGGCACCGACGGTGCAGGTGGGCGGGCGGGTGCGCGGGGAGGGCGCGCGCGGCCGGACGCGCGGTCCGAGGGGTGGGGCGGGGGCAATTCCAGGCTGACTCGCGTGCCCGGTGAAAGGTACGCTCCGGCCGTGTCCTGGAAGCCGCTGCGTGTACTGACCCCCCGCTCGATCCTGCCTGCCCTGGCGGTGATGCTGGTCCTTGCGGCCGGTGCGGCGGCGCACGCCAACAAGCCGGTGCCGTTCGGCGACCGGGTGGCGGGGCCGGGCGAGGCGGAGGCCACGCCGGTCAGCACACAGTCGCTGAGCACGGCCGACCTGGACCTGAAGGTCGGCCCCGGACTGGAGGCCTTCCACCGGCAGAGCGGCGAGCAGGCCTGGTCCTACCGCCGCGAGGGCGCCACCGCGCTGTACCTGTCGATGGCGGGGGACAACGCCATCGTGGTCTGGGACGACGGCCTGGTCACCTCGGTGCGCCCGGGCGACCACGAGGTGCGCTGGCACCGGGCGGTGCCCGGCCTGGCGGACTGGCTGCGCGGCGACGGCGAGCCCGGCGCCGACAAGCGCACCGACGCGCAGCGCAAGGAGCTGGCCCAGGAGCGGGCCGCGGCGGCTCTGCACACCGTCCCGCAGGGAGCCTCCGCCTGGGTGGCCGTGGTGACCCCGAACCTGACCATGGGCCTGCGCGACGCCGACGGCGACCTGCGCTATAACTCCAAGCCGCCCGGCGGCTGCGTCTACGACCCGCTGCGCACGGTCGGCACCGAGTACGCCGTGCTCGTCCCGCGCAGCTGCACCAACAGCGCCGGGCAGGCCGTCTCCGGCGGCATCAACGGGTACCGGCTGGACAGCACCGGCTGGCAGCTGAACACCGGCCCGAGCGCCTCGATCAAGGCGCTGGACGGCAGCCGGGTGCTGATCACCGACGGCCCGATCGTTCCGGCCCGGGTGTTCGACACCAAGGCGGCCGCCCCCGAGGCGGCCTGCGGCAGCCCGTCCGCGCCGTTCGCGGCGGTCCGTCCGCAGGGCGGCTGCACCGACCCGGCGGCGAGCCCGGCCCAGGACGCCCCGGTGGGTCAGGACGCCCCGGCGGGCGACCAGCCGCCCGCGCAGCCCGAGGCGCAGCAGCCTCAGCAGTCCCAGCAGTCCCAGCAGTAACGCCGGACCGCCGGTACCCCCGGGCGGTAGCCCCGGGGGTTCTCGCGCGGCCCGGTAGACTTGCCGTCATGGCTGACTTCTCCGGGCAATAGCGGGCGCGCGGCACCGCTCCGTGCGCTGTGCCGACCACCGACGACGCCCCTTCCCGATGCCCGGCCCCGGGCCCCGTCCGGCCGCCCGCCCACGTCCCAGGAGTAGTTTCCGCCATGATTTCCGCCAACGCCCTTGAGCTGCGCGCCGGTGCCCGGATCCTGATCGAGTCCGCGAACTTCAAGGTCGCCGCCGGCGACCGGATCGGCCTGGTCGGGCGCAACGGCGCCGGCAAGACCACACTGACCAAGGTGCTGGCCGGCGAGGGCATGCCGGCCTCGGGCACGGTGACCCGCTCCGGCGAGGTCGGCTACCTCCCGCAGGACCCGCGCACCGGCGACCTGGACGTCCTCGCCAAGGACCGCATCCTCTCCGCCCGCGGCCTCGACACCGTGCTCAGGAAGATGCGCGAGAACGAGGACCGGATGGCCAACGGCCAGGGCGCCACCCGGGACAACGCGATGAAGAAGTACGCGCGCCTGGAGACCGAGTTCCTCACCAAGGGCGGGTACGCCGCCGAGGCCGAGGCCGCCACCATCGCGGCCGCCCTGGGCCTGCCGGACCGCATCCTGAACCAGGAGCTGCACACCCTCTCCGGTGGTCAGCGCCGTCGCGTCGAGCTGGCCCGGATCCTGTTCTCGGACTCCGACGTGCTGCTGCTCGACGAGCCCACCAACCACCTCGACGCCGACTCGATCGTCTGGCTGCGGGACTTCCTGAAGACCTACAAGGGTGGCTTCATCGTCATCTCGCACGACGTCGACCTGGTCGAGACGGTCGTCAACAAGGTCTTCTACCTGGACGCCAACCGCTCCGCCATCGACGTCTACAACATGGGCTGGAAGCAGTACCAGCAGCAGCGCGAGGACGACGAGAAGCGCCGCAAGCGCGAGCGGGCCAACGCCGAGAAGAAGGCCGCGACCCTCAACTCCCAGGCCGACAAGATGCGGGCCAAGGCGACCAAGACGGTCGCCGCGCAGAACATGGCCCGCCGCGCCGAGAAGCTGCTCTCCGGCCTGGAGCAGGTGCGCCAGAACGACAAGGTCGCCAAGCTGCGCTTCCCGGACCCGGCGCCCTGCGGCAAGACCCCGCTGACGGCCAGCGGGCTCTCCAAGTCCTACGGTTCGCTGGAGATCTTCACCGACGTCGGCCTGGCCATCGACCGCGGTTCGCGGGTCGTCATCCTCGGCTTCAACGGCGCGGGCAAGACCACCCTGCTGCGGATGCTCGCCGGGGTGGAGCAGCCGGACACCGGCGAGGTGATCCCGGGCCACGGCCTGAAGATCGGCTACTACGCCCAGGAGCACGAGACCCTGGACCCGGACCGCACGGTGCTGGAGAACATGCGTTCCTCCGCGCCGGATACCGACCTGGTGCAGATCCGCAAGATCCTCGGTTCCTTCCTGTTCTCCGGCGACGACGTCGACAAGCCGGCCGGGGTGCTCTCCGGCGGTGAGAAGACCCGGCTCGCGCTGGCCTCGCTGGTGGTCTCCAGCGCCAACGTGCTGCTGCTCGACGAGCCCACCAACAACCTCGACCCGGCCAGCCGCGAGGAGATCCTCGGCGCGCTGCGCGAGTTCAGCGGCGCGGTCGTGCTGGTCACCCACGACGAGGGCGCCGTCGAGGCGCTCCAGCCGGAGCGGATCATCCTGCTGCCGGACGGGGTCGAGGACCTCTGGAGCCCGGCGTACGCCGATCTGGTCTCGCTGGCCTGACCGGGTGTAGACGCGATCTCCGCTTTTAGGACCAGAAAAACTAGTACTTACGGCGTGTCCGGGAATGAAGAAAGCCTGGATTCCGTTTAAGGACTTCCTGTCGGCCCGCCACTCGATCGTGGTCGGGCCGACACTGCTGATCAGCCCTTTCTCGGCGGACGGCGGAATCCGCCTGGGGGCGCGCACTCTACGTGAGCGCCCTGATGCGCTCGGATCACCACCGCAGGACCACGCATTCCCGACATCGACCTTGCCGAATGGGTGGCCAGGACGCGGTGGATGGGTGATCATGGGAATCTGACCGAGCAACGCTACGAGGAGGCACGGGTGGCCGAGACTCTGAAAAAGGGCAGCCGGGTAACCGGTGCCGCGCGTGAGAAGCTCGCGGCCGATCTCAAGAAGAAGTACGACTCCGGGGCGAGCATTCGCGCTCTCGCGGAGGAGACCGGTCGTTCGTACGGCTTTGTGCACCGGATGCTGAGCGAGTCCGGAGTCATTCTCCGGGGCCGCGGTGGTGCCACGCGTGGCAAGAACAAGGCGACCGCCGGGGCCGGTTCCTGACGGTCCGTCAGCTCATGGCTGAATGGCGCGGCGGCAGGGCGCCGACCGGGGAGACGAGAACCGATCGTCCGCCCTCGGGTCGAGTGGACCGGCCGCCGATCGTCATGTCCGGGGTGTCGTCCGCCCCCGGGCGCCCCCCTTCCGTCGATCTTTCCGGGCCGGCGCCCTGCCGCCGCGCGCCCAGGTTTGTTACTCTCCGGTAGCCAAGCCCCTCGCCACCGGAGGTCCCCGCATGACCGCCCCCGCCACCGACCCGCAGGCCCCGAGCTGGGAGCAGGACGGCGTCCGCCTGGAGATCGACGGTGAGCTCGCCGTCGTCACCCTGTGTCAGCCCAAGCGGCGCAACGCCCAGTCGCCCGCCCTGTGGCGCGCCCTCGCCGCCGCCGGCCGCGACCTGCCCGGCGGCGTCCGGGTGGTCCTGCTGCGCGCGGAGGGCGTCTCCTTCTCGGCGGGCCTGGACCGGGCCATGTTCACCCCCGAGGGCATCCCCGGCGAGCCCACCTTCCTCCAGCTCGCCGGCGCCCCCGACCAGGAGCTCGACGACACCATCGCCTCCTACCAGCAGGCCTTCACCTGGTGGCGCCGCCCCGACCTGGTCTCCATCGCCGCCGTCCAGGGCCATGCCGTCGGCGCCGGCTTCCAGCTCGCCCTCGGCTGCGATCTGCGCGTCGTCGCCGACGACGTCCAGTTCGCCATGAAGGAGACCTCGCTCGGCCTCGTCCCCGACCTGGCCGGCACCAAGCCGCTCACCGAACTCGTCGGCTACGCCCGGGCGCTGGAGATCTGCGCCACCGGCCGCTGGGTCGGCGCCGAGGAGGCCGCCGCCATCGGGCTGGCCAACCTGGCCGTTCCCGGTGCGGAACTGGACGCCGCCGCCCGCGACCTCGCCGCCGCCCTGCTGGCCGCGCCGCGCAATGCCGTCATCGAGACCAAGGCCCTGCTCCAGGGCGCCGCCGGCCGCTCCTTCGACGAGCAGCGCTCGGCCGAACGGGCGGCGCAGGCCCGCCGCCTGCGGGACCTCGCCGGGATCGGCGACTAGGACCTGTCCGGCTGCGTCGTGTGAACGGGCCCGGCCCGGGGTGTGCTCCCCGGGCCGGGCCCTCGACGTTCCCGGAAGCGTCCCGGTGGCGTCCCGGCGGCCCTCCCCGGCGGGCGCGGAACGTGGCGCAATGCCAGAGTTATGGGGATTTGCGATATAGCTGGAGCCGTACGACGGGAGATGCGCCCCCATGCCTGACACTCCGACCCCCGCCACCATGCACAAGAACCCCGGCCACGTCGCGGCCGCCGGCTCCGCCGTCCACGCGCCGTCCGCCGCCTCCGCCGCGACCGACGCCGGCAAGCCGACCGGCGAGCGCGGCCGCACGGCGCTGGCCGTCGGCGTGGTCGAGAAGATCGCCGGGATGGCCGCCCGCGAGGTCAACGGCATCCACGCCCTCGGCTCCGGCCTCGCCCGCACCTTCGGCGCGATGCGCGACCGGGTGCCGGGCGGCAAGTCCGGCGTCGGGCGCGGCATCAAGGCCGAGGTCGGCGAGAAGCAGACCGCCATCGACATCGCCTTGGTCGTCGAGTACGGCGTGGTCATCCCCGAACTCGCCCGCCAGGTACGGGAGAACATCATCGACGCGGTCGAGCGGATGACCGGCCTGGAAGTCGTCGAGGTCAACATCGCGGTCAACGACGTCCACCTCCCCGACGAGCCCGACGTCGAGGAGGAGGAAGAGGAGACGGTCGTCGCGGGGCAGCGGCCCAAGCTCAAGTAGCGAGCCCACGAAGCGCCCGGCGGCGGGCGGCAGCGAGGACGAGGAGTAGCGGATGAACCTGGCCATCGTCGGCCTGGTGGTGGGCATGGCCCTCGGCTTCGCCGGGTACTTCGGCGGCTTCGCGGCGTTCCTGCTGGTCGCCGCGCTCGGGCTGGTCGGCTTCGTGGCCGGCCGCCTGCTGGAGGGCGACATCGAGCTGGGCGACCTCGGCGACCTGCTCCGCGGCCGCGACCGGCGCCGTTGATGGCGGCTCCCACCACCAGTGCCCGCCGCGAACCCGCCGCCCGGGGCCGACTCCGGATCGCCGACCGCGTCTACGCCCGCATCGCGGCCCGGGCCGCCCGCGAGGCCCTCGCCGACGCCTGGACCGGCCGCACCGCCAAGGGCGCACCGCCCGCCGTCTCGGTGGCCACGCCCGGCAGCACCGTGACCGTCCGGGTCGCCGTCGCACTGCCCTTCCCCGCCGACCTCGCGGCGCTCGCCCGGGCCGTCCGCGAACGCGTCGCCGCGCAGGTCGCCGGGTTCACCGGGACCAGGGTGTCCGAGGTGGTCGTCGTCGTGGAGCGGCTGGTGACCGGGGGAGTGTCATGAGTGCGGGGGGCGAACCGGCGCCCGGCGAGGAGGCGACGGCGGCCGGGGACGGGCCCCCGCGGGAGAAGGTGCGGCGGCCGCGGGCGCCGCGGGCCGTCGTCGCGGCGCTCGTCGCCACCGTGCTGCTGGTGCTCGCGGGCGCGCTGCTGTACGACGTGATCGCCGTCCGCGCCGGGTACCCGACCCGCCGGTGGCGCGCCCGGATCGCCGACGAACTGGCCACCCGTCACCTCGACTACCTGTGGGCGCTGGTGGGTGCCGGCGCCGCCGTCCTCCTCGGCGGGGTGCTGCTCTGGCTGGCCCTCGCCCCCGGTCTCGGCCGCTGGCTCCCGCTGCGCCGGCACGGCGACACCGGCGCCGTCATCGACCGGGCCGGCATCGGGCACCTGCTCGCCGACCGCGCCGCCGGACTCCAGGGCATCGACCAGCTGCGGATCCGGATCAGCCGCCGGCGCGTCCGGGTCACCCTCATCGGGGCGGCGGACCCGGTGTCGGTCCAGCGCCAACTGCGCGACGAGCTGGCACGGGTGACGCTGGCCCGGCCGCTGCGCCTGGACGTGCGGGCGGCGCCCGGGGCGGGGCCCGGGGCGGGGCCCGGGGTGGGGGCGGCGGGATGAGGCGGACGGCCGTCAACCGGGTGCTGCTGGGGGTGGTCGGGGCGGTGCTGCTGGCCGCCGGCGTGCTGGTGCTGGCCGGCGGGCTCGACCTGTACCGGCGCCTCGGCGCCGACCCGCCGGGCTGGTGGCCGCTCACCTCCCCGGACCAGCCGGTGCTCAGTGCCCGCTCGCGCACCCGCTGGGCGGATTCGGCCTGGTGGTGGCCCACCGTCATCGGCGGGCTGGCCGTGGTGGTCGCGGGCACCGCCTGGTGGCTGGTGGCGCAGCTGCGGCGCAGCGGCCCGGCCGGCCTCGTCGTGCCGACGCCCGGTGCCACCGGACTCCGGCTGCGGGTCCGCACCCGGGCGCTGGAAGAGGCGCTGGAGACCGGGACGGCCACGCTCCCCGAAGTCGAGCGCGCGGGCGTACGCCTGGTGCGCGCACCCGGGCACCCGCGGCTGCGGTGCGCCGTCCGGCTCACTCCCGGTGGCGATCCGGCGGCCCTGGTGGAGCACTTCGACACCGGCCCGCGAACCGACGCCCGGACCAGCCTGGGCCTCCCGGAACTCCCCGCCGACCTGCGGATCCGGATCCTCCAGGCCGCCCGGCCCGAGTCGCGACGGCGCCGCGGGCGGCGCAGGCCCCCGCGGGTGGAGTGAACCAGGGGCGGGCGGAGCCGGGTGCCCGCCCCTGTGTGCGTCCTAGAGGGGGCGCAGGGCGCCGCCGTCGACGGGGATCATCACACCGGTCAGGTAGGAGGCGGCGGGGGAGAGCAGGAAGGCCGCGACCTTGCCGAACTCCTCCGGGGTGCCGTAGCGGCCGAGCGGGATGGTCGCGGCGGCCTGGGCGCGGGCGGCGTCCGGGTCGCCGCCCAGGGAGTCCAGCTCGCGCACCCGGTCGGTGTCGATCCGGGCCGGGAGCAGCCCCACCACCCGGATGCCGCGCGGGCCGAGCTCGTCGGCGAGGGACTTGGCGGCCATCGCCAGCCCCGGGCGCAGGCCGTTGGAGATGCCCAGGCCGGGGATCGGCTGGCGCACCGAGCCGGAGAGCACGAAGCCGATCACGCCGCCCTCGCCGAGGGCTGCGGCGGCGGCGCGGGCGAGCCGCAGCGCGCCGAGGAAGACCGACTCGAACGCGTCGCGCCAGGCCTCCTCGGGGGCGGTGGCCACCGGGCCGGCCTGGGGGCCGCCGACGCTGATCAGCACGCCGTCGAGCCGGCCGAAGTGCCCGGTCGCCTCGGCGATCAGCCGTTCGGCGGTCGCCGGGTCGGCGTTGTCGGCGGCCAGGCCGTGGGCCGTCCCGGCGCCGCCGATGGCGTCCAGCTCGGCGACGGCGGCGGCCACGGACTCCTTGCCGCGCCCGCTGACCAGCACCCGTGCTCCGTCGGCGGCCAGCTCCCGGGCGGCGGCGAAGCCGAGGCCCCGGGTGGCGCCGGTGGCCACGTACACCTTGTCCTTCAGTCCAAGATCCATGGGGCCCATCCTGCCGGGTGGCGGGCGCGAGGGGGAGGGCCGGGGGCTGGGGCGGGGTGACGTGGCGCCGGGGGAGGGGGCGGACGGAGCCGGGCTGGCGTTGACGTCCGGGTCAAGGTCTACCGTCGGTCCCGGCGGCGTGCGGAGGCGGGCCGGGAGAGCGGGTGCGGGGATGCGGATCGGGGAGCTGGCGGAGCGGGCGGGGACGACCACCCGAGCGCTGCGGTACTACGAGCAGCTCGGCCTGCTGCCGGCCCGCCGGGCGGGCAACGGCTACCGGGCGTACGACGAGGAGGACCTGCGGCTGCTGCGGCAGATCCGGACGCTGCAGGACTTCGGGTTCGGCCTGGAGGAGACCCGCCCGTTCGTGGAGTGCCTCCAGGCGGGCCACCCCGAGGGCGACTCCTGCCCGGCCTCGCTGGAGGTGTACCGGCGCAAGCTCGCCGAACTGGACGAGTGCATCGCCCGGCTGCAGGACGTCCGGGCCCAGGTGGCCGGGCAGTTCGACCGGGCGGTACGGGCCCGGGACGGGCTGGCGGCCGAGCCCTCCGGACAGCCGCCGCGCTGTGAACTGGCGAACGAATGGGCGAAGGAGTAGACGATGGTGCAGATCCCAGGGGTGCCCGCGGTGACGGACGACACGTTCGCCGCGGAGGTGCTGGCGGCCGAAGGGCCGGTGCTGGTGGACTTCACGGCGGACTGGTGCCCGCCGTGCCGGATGATGGCGCCGGTGCTGGCGGACGTCGCCCGTGAGGAGGCGCACCGGCTGCGGGTGGTCAGCGTGGACGTGGACCGCAATCCGCGCACCCAGGCGGCGTACGGGGTGCTGTCGATGCCGACGCTGATGGTGTTCCGCGGCGGCGAGCCGGTGCGTTCGGTGGTCGGCGCCCGGGCCAAGGCGCGGCTGCTGCGCGAGCTGGAGGACGTGCTGTAGGCGGTTCTCCGGGGCGTTCCCCCGGGCAGGGGCCTCGGGCCGGGGCCTCAGGCCGCCGGTACGGCCTCGACCGGCACCTCGGCCTCGGCGGCCTGCTTGGCCCGGTCCTTGGCCTCGCGGCGGGCCAGCACCCCGACCCCGACCGGGATCATCGCGGTGAACAGCCACCACTGGATCGCGTACGCCATGTGCGGGCCGATGTCGGAGTGGTTGGGCTCGGGGATCAGCTCGGGCTGGTCGGCGGGGGCCGGGGTGGTGGCGGTGAGCTCCAGGTAGCCGCCGAGCACGGTGGTGACGCCGGTCTCCTTGGCCTGCTGCTCGGTGTTGATCAGGTTGAACTGCCGGTCGGGCAGGCCGGCGCGGTCCTTGATGCCGCTGCTGCCCGTGGTCTCGTCGGCGCGCATCCGACCGGTGAGGGAGACCTCGCCGGTCGGGGCGGCCGGGACGGTCGGGTAGGCGGTGGCGCCGCCGTCGCCGGCCACCCAGCCGCGGTTGACCAGGATGCTGCCCCTGCCGTCGGAGAGCTTGAGCGGGGTGATGACGAAGTAGCCGATCGTGTCCCCGCTGGAGTCGGTCCGCTTGCGGACGACGAACTCGTGCGCCGTGTCGTACTGCCCGGTGGCCGTCACCGGGTGCCAGATGAGGTCCTTGGGCACCGCGAAGCCGGGGGCCGACGACACCGTGTCGAACGGCACGGGGGCGACGGTGAGGGCCTTGCCGATCAGGTCGTTCCGGGCCACCCGCGACTCGTGGCGGTGCAGCTGCCAGAAGCCCAGCTCGATCGTCGCGGGGATCAGCAGCAGCGCGATCAGCATGGTGATCAGCCACTGGCGGGTCAGCAGAAAACGGTACACATGGGCACGGTACGCCGACTTCACATCCGGCTCACGCACCGGGGTGCGGGGCGACTTCGCGGAGCAGTTGGAGGAAGGCGTCCTCGCCGACCACCGGCGTGCCGACCTCGCGGGCCCGGCGGGCCTTGCCGCTCCAGCTGCCCGGCTCGTTGGTGACCAGCAGGCTGGTGAGCCGGCTCACCGAGGTGGCGATGTGCAGGCCGGCCTCGGCGGCGCGGTCCTCCAGCAGCTCCCGGTCGGTGGCGGTGTCGCCGGTGAAGGCCACCCGCATGCCCTGCACCAGCGGCTTGCCGTCCTCCCAGCGTCCCGGGTTGGGGTACGGGCAGGGCGGGCGCTTCTTGGCCTGGCGGTAGGCGGCGCCGGTCCAGGAGGCGCGGCCGGGGGTGGCGGGCTCGTCCTCGCCGAGGTCGGTGACGGCCACGCAGGCCTGCACCGGCAGCGGGACGCCGCCCTGGCGGGCCAGGTGCAGGCTGGGGCGGAACGCCTCGGCGAGCACCCGGGCGTCGTCCAGGGCGTTGTGGGCGTGCTGCTGGCGGACGCCGAAGTGGGCGGCGAGCGAGGACAGCTTGCCGTTGGGCAGCGGCAGCCGCAGGTCGCGGGAGAGCACCATGGTGCAGATCCGCTGCTCGACCGGGGCGCGCAGGCCGGCCCGGGAGAACTCGCGCGAGATCATGTTCCAGTCGAAGAGCGCGTTGTGGGCGACCAGGACCCGGCCGTTCAGCCGGTCGGCGAATTCGTCGGCGATCTGTGGGAAGGTCGGGGCGCCCGAGAGCAGCTCCGACGTGAGGCCGTGGATCCAGACCGGGCCCGGGTCCCGCTGGGGGTTGACCAGGGTGTACCAGTGGTCGGTGACCTCGCCGTCCGGGTCCAGCTGGTAGACGCCCGCCGAGATGACGCGGTCCGAGCGGCCGAGGCCGGTGGTCTCGACGTCGACCACCGCGAAGCCCTCGGCGGGGGCGGCGGTGCGCTGGGCGGGGACCTGGACGGTCCGCGGCGCGCCGTACGTCTCGGGCTGGATCGGGTGCATGGTCCAACAGGATAAGCGCCGTCGGGCCCGCGTCCGGTCGAAATGTTCCGGCCGAGCGACCGGAATAGAGTATTCCGCATAGGCGTCGCCTAGCCGGTCGACGCCGTCAACCGGCTGCCGACACCCCCCGACGGCCGACTCCGTAAGGACGAACTCCCATGCGCGCCACCGTGATCCACGGCCCCAATGACATCCGGATCGAAGAGGTCCCGGACCCGGTGATCCAGCACCCGACGGACGTCGTGGTGCGGGTGGTGAACGCCTGCATCTGCGGCAGCGACCTGTGGGCGTACCGCGGGGTGGCCCAGCGGGTGGCCGGGCAGCGGATCGGGCACGAGTTCCTGGGCGTGGTCGAGGAGGCGGGCGCCGAGGTGCGCGGCTTCGCGCCCGGCGACCTGGTGGTGGCGCCGTTCGTCTGGTCGGACGGCAGCTGCGACTTCTGCCGGGAGGGCCTGCAGACCTCCTGCCCGCACGGCGGGTTCTGGGGCGAGGTCGGCTCCGACGGCGGCCAGGGCGAGGCGGTGCGGGTGCCGTTCGCGGACGGCACGCTGGTGAAGCTGCCGAAGGAGGCCGCGGGCGACGAGAAGCTGCTGCCGGGACTGCTGGCGCTGTCCGACGTGATGGCCACCGGGCACCACGCCGCCGTGTCGGCCCGGGTGCGCCCGGGCGTGACGGTCGCCGTGGTCGGCGACGGCGCGGTGGGCCTGTGCGGCGTGCTGGCGGCGCACCGGCTGGGCGCGGACCGCATCATCGCGCTGGGCCGGCACACCGCCCGCACCGACCTGGCCCGGCGCTTCGGCGCGACCGACGTGGTGGCCGAGCGCGGCGAGGCCGCGATCGAGGCGGTGAAGGAGCTGACCGGCGGCCAGGGTGCGCACGCGGTCCTGGAGGCGGTCGGGACCGAGGAGTCGATGCGTACGGCCGTCTCGATCGCCCGGGACGGCGGCGCGGTGGGCTACGTCGGCGTTCCGCACGGCGGCAGTGCGGGCGTCGACATCGGTCAGATGTTCGGCCGAAACGTTTCGCTCAACGGCGGCGTCGCCCCGGCCCGCGCCTACATCCCCGACCTGCTGCCGGACGTCCTCTCCGGGGCCATCGAGCCGGGTCTGGTGTTCGACCGCACGGTGGGCCTGGACGGTGTCCCGGACGGGTACCGGGCGATGGACGACCGCTCGGCGCTGAAGGTCCGGATCACTTTCTGACGATGCGTCAGAAGGGGCGGCACTGCTGGACGGTGCCGCCCCTTCGGCATGTGGCGGCGGTGTTGTGAAGTGGCGCGAGTGGTGGTTTTCGGCCAATTGGATAGTGCGAGAGGGTGAACGACTGGCTGATCGCGGTCAACCCCTTTCGGGGCGGGCGCGACGCTCCTAGCATTGCGCGGCGCGCACACGGATTGTGACGCCCCTCACGTCCGATCGTTCCCCGTGTGCGACCGCTACGCCGAAGGAGTGAGGAGAGACAGAGTGGATTCGCCGCCGATCACCACTACCCCTACGGAAGTCCAACTCATCGATGAGAGCGAGGAGTTCCGTACCCTGAGGCGCTCGTTCCGGAGCTTCGCCTTCCCGGTCACCATCGGCTTCGTGCTCTGGTACCTGCTCTACGTGCTGCTCTCCTGCTACGCGCCCGGCCTGATGGGCGCCAAGGTCGTCGGGCACATCAACGTGGCCCTGGTGCTGGGGCTGCTGCAGTTCGTCACCACCTTCGCCATCGCCGCCTGGTACGCCCGCTACGCCGACCGGCGGATCGACCCGACCGCCGCCGCGATCCGCGAGGCCCACGGCGCCGTCGTCCACGCTCCCCGGGAGTCCGCCGAATGACCCTGCTCGCCAGCTCCGCCACGGAGCACCGCGGCATCACGATGACCCTCTTCGGGTTGTTCGTGCTGGCCACCCTCGCGATCACCGTCTGGGCCGGGCGGCAGACCAAGGACGCGGCCGACTTCTACGCCGGCGGCCGCGGCTTCACCGGATTCCAGAACGGCCTGGCCATCTCCGGCGACTACATGTCCGCCGCGTCCTTCCTCGGCATCGCCGGCGCCATCGCGCTCTCCGGCTACGACGGCTTCCTCTACTCGATCGGCTTCCTGGTCGCCTGGCTGGTCGCGCTGCTGCTGATCGCCGAACCGCTGCGCAACTCCGGCCGCTTCACCATGGCGGACGTCCTCGCGTTCCGGATGCGCCAGCGCCCGGTGCGCACCGCGGCGGGCGTCTCCACCATCGTGGTGTCGATCTTCTACCTGCTCGCCCAGATGGTCGGCGCCGGGACGCTGGTCGCCCTGCTGCTGGGGGTCAACGGGGACGCCGCCAAGCGCTGGACCATCGTCGCGGTCGGCGCGCTGATGGTCGTCTACGTGGTGATAGGGGGCATGAAGGGCACCACCTGGGTGCAGATCGTCAAGGCCGTGCTGCTGATCGCCGGCACCGCGCTGATGACCGTCCTGGTGCTCGCCAAGTACCACTTCAACCCCTCGGAACTGCTCGGCGCCGCCGCCAGCGCGAGCGGCAAGGGCGCGGCCTTCCTCGAACCGGGGCTGAAGTACGGGGCCAGCGACACCAGCAAACTCGACTTCATCAGCCTCGGGATCGCGCTGGTGCTCGGCACCGCCGGCCTGCCGCACATCCTGGTCCGCTTCTACACCGTGCCCACCGCCAAGGCGGCCCGGAAGTCGGTGCTCTGGGCGATCGGCATCATCGGCGTCTTCTACCTGATGACCCTGGCGCTCGGCTTCGGCGCGGCGGCGCTGGTCGGCCCCAAGGCGATCAAGGCGGCCAACGCCTCCGGCAACACGGCGGCCCCGCAGCTGGCCGAGGTGCTCGGCGGAGGCTCCGGCACCACCGGCGGCGCGATCCTGCTCGCGGTGATCTCCGCCGTCGCCTTCGCCACCATCCTGGCCGTGGTCGCCGGACTCACCCTGGCGTCCTCCGCCTCCTTCGCGCACGACCTGTACGCCAACGTGATCCGGCGCGGCAAGGCCACCGAGAAGCAGGAGGTGCTCTCGGCGAAGTGGGCCGCCGTCGCGATCGGCGCGGTGGCCATCGTGCTCAGCCTCTTCGCGGGCAAGCTCAACACCGCCGCCCTGGTCGCCCTGGCCTTCGCGGTGGCCGCCTCGGCGAACCTGCCCACCCTGCTCTACTCGCTGTTCTGGAAGCGCTTCACCACCTCCGGGGCGGTCAGCTCGGTCTACGCCGGCCTGATCAGCTCGGTGGTGCTGGTGGTCTTCTCCCCGGTGGTCTCCGGCGCGAAGACCTCGCTGTTCCCGGACACCGACTTCCACTGGTTCCCGCTGGAGAACCCGGGCCTGGTCTCCATCCCGATCGGCTTCCTGGCCGGGTGGATCGCCACCCTGCTGTCCAAGGACCGACCCGACCCGGCGAAGTACGCTGAACTGGAGGTTCGGGCGCTGACCGGGCTGGGCGCCCACTGACCGGGCGCCCACCGACCGACCGGCGATGACTATGCTGGCCCGGCCCGCCGTGACGGTGGCCGGGCCGGCCGCATTCTCGGGAAGGGACGCACGTGCTGCTCGACACCTTCGGACGCCAGGCCGTCGACCTGCGGGTATCCCTCACCGACCGGTGCAACCTCCGCTGCACCTACTGCATGCCGGAAGAGGGCCTGCGCTGGCTGGCCAAGCCCGAGCTGCTGACCGACGAGGAGATCGTCCGGCTGGTCACCCTCGCGGTGCGCGACCTGGGCGTCCGGGAGGTCCGCTTCACCGGCGGCGAGCCGCTGCTGCGCCCCGGCCTGGTCGCCATCGTCGCCGCCTGCTCGGAGCTGGAGCCGCGCCCCGAGCTGTCCCTCACCACCAACGGCATCGGGCTGGCCCGTACCGCGACGGCGCTGCGCGAGGCCGGGCTCGACCGGGTCAACGTCTCGCTGGACACCCTCGACCCCGAGGTGTTCCACACCCTCACCCGCCGCCACCGCCACCAGGACGTGCTGGCCGGGCTGGCCGCCGCCGAGGCCGCCGGGCTGACGCCGGTCAAGCTGAACGCGGTGCTGATGCGCGGGGTCAACGACCACGAGGCGCCCGACCTGCTGGACTGGTGCCTGGAGCACGGCTACGAGCTGCGCTTCATCGAGCAGATGCCGCTGGACGCCCAGCACGGCTGGGACCGCTCCGCGATGGTCACCGCCGAGGAGATCCTCGACCTGCTCGGTGCGCGGTTCACGCTCACCCCGGAGCCGTCCGCCCGCCGGGGCGCGGCGCCCGCCGAACGCTGGCTGGTGGACGGCGGCCCGGCCCAGGTGGGCGTGATCGCCTCCGTCACCCGCCCGTTCTGCCGGGCCTGCGACCGGACCAGGCTGACCGCCGACGGGCAGGTGCGCAACTGCCTGTTCGCGACCGGGGAGACGGACCTGCGCACCGCCCTGCGCTCGGGCTCGGACGACGCCGAGCTGGGCGCGCTGTGGCGGGCGGCGATGTGGGGCAAGAAGGCCGGGGCCGGGATCGACGACCCGGAGTTCCACCAGCCCGAGCGACCGATGTCGGCGATCGGCGGCTAGCGGGCCTCGGACGGCGTGGGAGGTCGGAGCGGTCAGGGCGGCCAGGGTGTCTCGGGCGGTCAGGGCGTCTCGGACGACTCGGACGGGTCCGGGGTCCAGTCGGCGAAGGCGACGACCTCCTTGAGGAAGCCGCGCACGCCGAGGAACTGGGACAGGTGCTCACGGTGCTCGTCGCAGGCGAGCCAGGTCTTGCGGCGGTCCGGGGTGTGCAGCTTGGGGTTGTTCCACACCAGCACCCAACGGGCGTCCGCCCGGCAGCCCTTGGCGGAGCAGATCGGCGTCTGCGAGGTGTCCATCGGGTCGTCCTCAGCGCTAGGCGGGTGGTCTGCACCGCCAGTGTTTCACGCGCTCCGCGCGGCCCGGAGGGAGCCCGCCCGGATCCGGGCATGGCGACGCCGGGCAGCCACGGGGGGAGCCGCCCGGCGTCGGTCCGTCGCTCCGACGGGGGATGCGGAGCGCGTACGCAGTATGTCACGCCAGGGGCCTCGGATGGGGAGGTCTTGCATGATTAATCTGAGCTTCTTCTGAGCTTTCTTCGAGCCGGATTCTCTCGAAACGTCGCGAAACGGACGGTCAGTTCGGGCCCTGTGAAGGATCGGTGGCAGCGGACTTTGCCCCATCTGTACCGGGGGCCCCAGCTGCTCCACCCCTCCCACCCGTCCCACCGGGGCCGAGCATCAGCGGGGTGTCCAGCGGGATGTCGAAGGTGCTCGGCAGTCCCGGCGCCCGCTCCCGGCCCGCGTTGGCGATCAGGACGGCGAAGTACGGCAGCAGCACGGCGCCGGCCAGCGCCGCGAACGCCAGCCACCGCTGGACGTCCCACAGCACCACGGCGAGCAGCACGCAGACCGTCCGGAGCAGCATCGAGACCACGTAGCGGCGCTGCCGCCCGCGGACGTCCTCGGTGAGGCTGCTCCGCGCTCCCGTGATCCGGTGGACCTGCTGTCCACCGTCGGCGCTCTTGCCCATGTCCTACCGCCCTCGTCCACGCTCCCGCGCGACTCGCCGCGCGGCCTCCTCACGGTACGCCTGGGCAGCGGGGACGACGAGACCGGGTGGGGCGGACCCACCCGGTCGGGTGCGTGAAGGGACTGTCCGGCCGATCGGGACGGCCGATCGGGACGGCAACAGGGATAGTGAGGGGCCTCACGACCGCCGGGAGAGGAACTGCGGCGGGACGGCGTCGGTGAGCCAGACGCCGTTGTCGCTGATCCGGAACTCGTGGCCGGCCGCCGCCATCGCGGCCGCGTTCACGGTGAGCACCACCGGGCGGCCGTGCCGGGCGCCGACCCGCACCGCGGTCTCGGTGTCCGCGGACAGGTGGACGTCCTGCCGGGCCATCGGGCGTAGGCCCTCCCGGAAGATCGACGCCAGGTGGCGGTCGGCGGTGCCGTGGTAGAGCACCGGGGGCGGCACGGTGGCGGCCAGGCCGAGGTCGACCGCCACCGTGTGGCCCTGGTTGGCGCGGATCGAGAGACCGTCCGCGGAGTAGCCGAAGCGGCGCTTGTTGTTGGTCGCCACCACGTGGTCCAGATCGGCCCTGGTCAGCCGGTTGCCCTTCGCCGCGAGGGCGGTGAGGAGCACGTCGATCCGGATCCAGCCGGACTCGTCCAGCGTGACGCCCACCCGCTCCGGTTCGTGCCGCAGGATGCGCGACAGCATCTTGCTCGTCTTGACCAGCCGCTTCTCGTCCATCATGTCTCTCGTATCCCCCCGTTGGTCAGTGGCTATGAGGCCTGGCTGACCGAACTCATGTTGAAGTCCGCGACACGCACGGGTGGCATCGCGGTGCGGGTGAAGTAGTCGCTCCACTCGCGGGGCAGGCAGCGCTCGGTGCGGCCCGCCTCGGTGATCCGGTCCAGCAGGTCCACCGGGGACTCGTTGAACCGGAAGTTGTTGACCGCGCCGACGACTTCGCCGTTCTCGACCAGGTAGACGCCGTCCCGGGTCAGACCGGTGAGCAGCAGCGTCGCCGGGTCCACCTCGCGGATGTACCAGAGGCAGGTGAGCAGCAGGCCGCGCTCGGTGCGGGCGATCATCTCGTCCAGGGTCGGCGCGCTGTCCTGGTCGGCCGTCTCCAGCACCAGGTTGTCGCCGAACGGGCGCAGCGGCAGGCCGGTGAGGCCGGCGGAGTGGCGGCTGGTGACCAGGTCGGTCAGCACGCCCTCGCGGATCCACTCGGTGGCGTCGATCGGCAGGCCGTTGTCGAAGACCGAGATGTCCCCGCCGGTCGAGTGCGCGAGGACGAACGGCTCCGACTCCAGGCCGGGTTCGGCCGGGTCCGTGCGCAGCGTGAGCGGCAGCCCGGCGAGCTTGTCGCCGATCCGGGTGCCGCCGCCGGGCTTGGAGAAGACGGTGCGGCCCTCGTGGGCGTCGCGGCCGACGGCGGACCAGGCGAGGCAGAGCATCAGGTCGGCGACGGCCGAGGGCGGCAGCAGCGTCTCGTACCGGCCGGCCGGCAGGTCCACCTTGCGGGCGCCCCAGCCGAGGCGCTTGGTCAGCTCGGTGTGCAGGGCGGTGACGTCCACGTCGGAGAAGTCCCGGGTGGCGGCGCCGGCCCACGCGGAGCCGGACAGGTCGGCGGTCTTGGCGTTGATCTCGACCATGCCGGTCGGCTGGTCGTGGCGCAGCCGCAGGCCGGTGGAGGTGCCCAGGTAGCTGCTGACCACCTCGTGCCGGGCGAAGCCGTACAGCAGTTCGCCCTGTGCGGCGGCCCGGGCGAAGGCCTCGCCGAGGGCCGGGCCGAAGGCGTCGAACACCGCGATCGAGGTCTCGGCGGGCGGCCGGGTGAAGTCCGGGGAGGACGGCCGGTCGGCCACGAGCGGCTGGGCGTCCTCGGCCGGGCCGGCCGCGCGGGCGGCCTCCTCGGCGGCGCGGACCAGGCCCTCCACCTCGTCCGGGGTGACGGCCTCGCGGGAGACCACGCCGGAGGCGGTGCCCTCGGCCCCGGCCACGGTGGCGATCACGGTGAGGCGGCGGCCGCGGGTGACGCCGTTGGTGGTCAGCGAGTTGCCGGCCCAGCGCAGGTTGGCGGTGGACTCCTCGTCGGCGATCACCACGCAGCCGTCGGCGCGGGCGAGGCCGAGTGCCAGCTCGACCAGTTCGTGGGGCTGCATCGCGGTCATCAGTGACCCGCCTCCTGCTGGGTGTTGAGCACGTTGACGTTGCGGAACAGCGCCGACGGGCAGCCGTGGCTGACCGCCGCGATCTGGCCGGGCTGCGCCTTGCCGCAGTTGAAGGCGCCGCCGAGGACGTAGGTCTGCGGGCCGCCGACCGCCGTCATCGAGCCCCAGAAGTCGGTGGTGGTCGCCTGGTAGGCGAAGTCCTTGACCTGGCCGGCGAGTTCGCCGTTCTTGATGGCGTAGGCGCGCTGGCCGGTGAACTGGAAGTTGTAGCGCTGCATGTCGATCGACCAGGAGCGGTCGCCGACGATGTACAGGCCGTTCTCCACCCCGGCGAACAGGCCCTCGGTGTCCGGGCCGTCGGCGGCGGGCTGGAGCGAGACGTTGGCCATCCGCTGCACCGGCACGTGGGCCGGGGAGTCCGCGAAGGCGCAGCCGTTGGAGCGCTCGAAGCCCTTCAGCTTGGCCATGCCGCGGTCGAGTTGGTACCCGACCAGGGTGCCGTCCTTGACCAGGTCCCAGGACTGGGTGGCGACGCCCTCGTCGTCGTAGCCGATCGTGGACAGGCCGTGCTCGGCGGTGCGGTCGCCGGTGACGTGCATCAGCTCGGAGCCGTACCTGAGCGAGCCGAGCCGGTCGAAGGTGGCGAAGGAGGTGCCGGCGTAGGCGGCCTCGTAGCCGAGGGCGCGGTCCAGCTCGGTGGCGTGGCCGATCGACTCGTGGATGGTCAGCCAGAGGTTGGACGGGTCGATGACCAGGTCGTAGCGGCCGGCCCGGACGCTCGGCGCCTTCATCTTCTCGGCGAGCAGGGTGGGCAGTTCGGCGAGTTCGGCGTCCCAGTCCCAGCCCGTTGCGGGCAGGCCCCGGCCGTCGGGGGACGGCCCCCGGACCCCCGTGAGGTACTCGAAGCCGCGCCCGACCGGCGGGGCCAGCGTGCGCATCGAGTCGAAGGCCCCGGTGCGCTCGTCCACCGAGGTGGCCTCCAGCGTGGGGTGCAGCCGGATCCGCTGCTGGGTGGTGACGGTGCCCGCGGTGTCCGCGTAGAACTTGTTCTCCTGGACGGTCAGCAGGCTCGCCTGGACGTGCGAGACGCCCTCGGCGGCCAGCAGCCGCGAACTCCACTCGGCGAGCAGTGCGGTCTTCTCCGCGTCCGGCACCTCGAAGGGGTTCACCTCGTAGGAGGAGACCCAGGTGGCGTCCCGGTACACCGGCTCGTCGGCCAGCTCGACCCGTTCGGCGGAGCCGGCGGCCCGGCTGATCCCGCCGGACAGGCGGGCCACCGCGACGGCCTGTTCGGCGACCCGCGCCGCCGCGTCGGCGGTGAGGTCCACCCCGGCGGCGAAGCCCCAGGCGCCGTCCAGCAGCACCCGGACGGCGAAGCCGAGTTGCACGCTGTCGGAGGTGCCGGCCGGGCGGGCGTCGCGCAGTCGCCAGGAGGCGCTGCGGACCCGCTCCAGGCGGAAGTCGGCGTGGGCGGCGCCGAGTTCGCGGGCCCGGGTGAGGGCGGCGTCGGCGAGGGTGCGCAGCGGGAAGGCGAGGAACAGCGGGTCGACGGCGCGCCCGTGCGGGGCGCCGACGCTGTCGGCCGGAGGGATCGGAGGCAATCGTGCTCCCTGGTCGCGGAGGGTGGCGGTGCGGCGCCACACAGGGGCGCCCGCACCGCATCATGGCCGGTCCAGGGGGTTTCGGCCAGCGCATTTCGACCGGTGCGCCGCCGTGGTGGCCGGTCGGTCAGCCGACGATCTCCCACCAGCCGTCCAGCTCCGGCGGGTTGTCCACGTCGACCCGCTCGCCGGGGCGCGGCACGGCCAGCGGGACGGCCTGCGCCTTGGCCTCGGCCAGCAGCCGCTCGATCGGCTCGGCCCACGGGTGCAGGCCCAGGTTGAAGGTGCACCAGTGCACCGGCACCAGCAGGCCCGCCTGGAGGTCGCGGTGGGCGCGCACGGCGTCCTCGGGGGTCATGTGGATGTCGGCCCAGGCGGCGTCGTAGGCGCCGATCTGCACCAGCGCGGTGTCGAAGGGGCCGTGCCGGTCGCCGATCCGGGCGTAGCCCTCGAAGTAGCCGGAGTCACCGGTGTAGAAGACCTTGCGGTCGGGGCCGGCGATCACCCAGGAGCCCCACAGGGTGGTGTTGCGGGTCAGGCCGCGGCCGGAGAAGTGGTGCGCCGACGTGAGGGTGAGCACCAGGTCGCCGAGGGTGCAGGTCTCGTCCCAGTCCAGCTCGATGATGCGGTGCTCCGGGACGCCCCAGCGGCGCAGGTGGCCGCCGATGCCCAGCGGCACCGCGAACGGCGCGGACTGGCTGCGCACCAGGCGCTTGACCGTCGCCATGTCCAGGTGGTCGTAGTGGTCGTGCGAGATCAGCACGGCGTCGACCTGCGGCAGCTCCTCCAGTTCCACCGGCACCGGGTGCAGCCGCTTGGGGCCGACGTGCGCGGCGGGGGAGCAGCGCTCGCTCCAGATCGGGTCGAGCAGCACCCGGGAGCCCTCGATCTCCACCAGCGCGGAGGCGTGCCCGTACCAGGTGATCGCCACGCCCTCGGCGGCCGGGCCGGGGCCGCCGGCGGGGCGGACGGTCGGCACGGGGTGGGCGGGGACGCGGCCCTCGCGCTCGAACAGCATCCGGCGGATGGTGCCGCGGTCGATGTCCGGGGCGGTGGTGGCCCGGGCCAGGGTGGAGGGGGCGTTGTGGAAGACGCCGTCGCGGTACTGCGGCGAGTCGCGCACCCGCTCCTCGTGCTCGCCGTCCGGCCGCCGGCCGAACGCCGCCGGCAGGTCGCGCAGCGACCAGGCGGCCGCTCCCAGGCCGGCCGCGAGGGCGGTCAGGGCCAGCAGCCGTCCGTTCCGGTGGGTGCTCCTGGGCCGTGCCTTGGTCATGCGCCCTGCCTTCGTTCCTCGCGGGACCCTTCGGGGGATCGGTACGGCCGGTCCCGGGTCGGCCCACACCACGGGGGCAACGGGTGCGCGGGGCCGTGTTGTTCCCGTACGGCGGCGCCGGCTGGGCTCCGGCCGTGGTTCGGTCAGGGCGGCTGAGCAGGTGCGGGGCGCTGCGGGTACGGATTGTCGGATTGCGACAGTTCCTCCGGTGCGGCGCTGTGGGAGCCCGATGCGCCGACACCGCCGACCGCCCGATAGCGTCACACTGCGTACGCGTTCCGACGTACGTCCGCACACACGGAGAGAGGTGGATCGTTGAGCCGCTCGGTTCTCGTCACCGGAGGAAACCGGGGCATCGGCCTCGCGATCGCCCAGGCCTTCGCCGAGGCGGGTGACAAGGTCGCCATCACCAGCCGCTCGGGCGAGGTGCCGGAGGCCCTGCAGAAGTACGACGTCCTCGCGGTGCGCTGCGACATCACGGACGCCGCGCAGGTCGACGCCGCCTTCACCGAGATCGAGGAGAAGCACGGCGCGGTCCAGGTGCTGGTCGCCAACGCGGGCATCACCAACGACACCCTGCTGCTGCGCATGTCCGAGGAGGACTTCACCTCCGTCCTGGACACCAACCTGACCGGGGCCTTCCGGGTGGTCAAGCGCGCCTCGAAGCTGATGATGCGCGCCCGCACGGGCCGCGTCGTGCTGATCTCGTCCGTGGTGGGCCTGTCCGGCTCGCCGGGCCAGTCGAACTACGCCGCGTCCAAGGCGGGCCTGGTCGGCTTCGCCCGGTCGCTGGCGCGCGAGCTGGGCCCGCGCAACATCACCGTCAACGTGGTCGCCCCCGGCTTCGTCGACACCGACATGACCGCTGTGCTCAGCGACGAGCGCCGCGCGGACATCGTCTCGGGCGTGCCGCTGGGCCGCTACGCGTCGCCCGCCGAGGTCGCGTCCACCGTGCGGTTCCTCGGTTCGGACGAGGCCGCGTACATCACCGGAGCCGTCATTCCCGTGGACGGCGGATTGGGCATGGGTCACTGAGCATGACTGGAATCCTTGAGGGCAAGCGCATCCTGATCACGGGTGTGCTGATGGAGTCCTCCATCGCCTTCCACGCCGCCAAGCTTGCCCAGGAGCAGGGTGCGGAGATCATCCTCACCGCGTTCCCGCGTCCGAGCCTGACCGAGCGGATCGCCAAGAAGCTGCCGAAGCCGGTCACCGTGCTGCCGCTGGACGTCTCCAGCGAGGAGGAGCTGGCGGGCATCGCCGACACGGTCCGCGAGCACCTGCCGACCCTGGACGGCATCGTCCACTCGATCGGCTTCGCCCCGCAGGACGCCCTGGGCGGCAACTTCCTGGACACCCCGTGGGAGTCCGTGGCCACCGCGATGAACGTCTCGGCCTTCTCGCTGAAGTCGCTGACCATGGCGCTGCTGCCGCTGATGCAGGACGGCGGCTCGGTCGTCGGCCTCACCTTCGACGCGCAGTTCGCCTGGCCGCAGTACGACTGGATGGGCCCGGCCAAGGCCGCCCTGGAGTCGACCAACCGCTACCTGGCGCGCTACCTGGGCGAGCGGGACATCCGCTGCAACCTGATCTCGGCCGGCCCGCTCGGCTCGATGGCCGCCAAGTCCATCCCGGGCTTCGGCGACCTCGCGGACACCTGGAACCACCGCTCCCCGCTGAAGTGGGACCTGACCGACCCGGAGCCGGCCGGCCGCGGCATCGTCGCGCTGCTCTCGGACTGGTTCCCGAAGACCACCGGCGAGATCATCCACGTCGACGGCGGTCTGCACGCCATCGGCGCCTGACCGCTTCGCCGCACACCGCTGCCCGGCACCCTCGTGGGGGTGCCGGGCAGCGGCGTTCCAGGACGTGCCAGGGCGCCTCAGGCGTCGGCGGGGGTGCACGCGCCGATGGCACGGCCGGCCTCGACGGAGGCGCGCTGGGCGTCGCCGGCCCGGATGGCGTCGAGGATGGTGGCGTGGCCGATGTAGCGCTCGGCGATCAGCTCGGGGCCGACGTCGTGCCGCAGGTGGGCGCGGGTGACCTCGCCGAGGTCGGCGTAGACGGCGGCCAGCACGTCGTTGTGGGCGGCGGCGACGACGGCCTGGTGGAACGCGGCGTCGGCCTGGATGAAGTCCTCGGCGTCGCCGGAGTGCCAGGCGCTCTCGCGGCGGCCCAGTGCGGCGTCCAGCAGGCCGAGGTCGCGGTCGGTGCGGCGGGCCGCGGCGAGGCCGGCCGCGGAGGTCTCCAGGGCGGCCCGCAGCTCGGCGACCTGCGCCTGGTCGGCGTCGGCGAAGCGGCGGTGCATGACCCCGGCCAGCTCGCTGGTGGCGAGCACGTAGGTGCCGGAGCCCTGGCGGATGTCGAGCAGCCCGTTGTGGGCGAGGGCGCGGACGGCCTCGCGGACGGTGTTGCGGGCGACGCCGAGCTGTTCGACGAGTGCGGCCTCGGTGGGGATGCGTGAGCCGACGGGCCACTCTCCGGAGGTGATCTGGGCGCGCAGCTGCGCGATCACCTGGTCGGACAGCGGGGTGCGCCTCGGCGAGGACAGCGCCACGGGTACTCCTTGCGGCTACGGTTCGATGGACGGGGCCGGCGGGTGGGAGGGCCGGCGTCCGGTGGGGGTGCGGGTCGGCACATCATGCCAATTCGAAGGTGCGCCAATTCATCCCATCATTCTATGATGGTGCCCATGCCTCCCGCAGCAGACACCACCGCCTCCCCACGAACCGAGGCCCGGCCGCAGACCGAGCGGCCCTCCACGCCCTCCTCCGGCAAGCACCTGGTCTGGCTGTTCGCCATCGCGATCGCCGCCGCCGCCTTCAACCTGCGCCCCGTGGTCACCAGCCTCGGACCGCTGCTCGACCAGGTCCGCGCCGACCTCGGGATGAACCCGACGCTCGCCGGGCTGCTCACCGCCGTCCCGTCGCTCTGCTTCGGCCTGTTCGGCTTCGCCGCGCCCTCGATGGCCCGGCGGATCGGCCCGATCGCCGTGATCACCGCCGGCATGGGCGCGATCACCCTGGGCGTGCTGTCCCGCTCCTTCGCCGGCGGCACCGCGGTGTTCCTGCTGCTGACCGCGCTCGCGCTGGCCGGCGTGGCGGTCTCCAACGTGCTGATCCCGGTGGTGATCAAGCGCTACTTCCCGGACAAGGTCGGTCCGATGATCGGCCTGTACTCGATGGCGCTGTCGGCCGGCACCGCGCTGGCCGCCGCCGTCACCGTGCCGATGACCAGCGCGCTCGGCGGCGACTGGCGCTACGGCCTGGGCGTCTGGGCCGGTCTCGCCGCGCTGGCCCTGCTGCTCTGGCTCCCGGTGCTGCTGACCAAGCGCGAGCGCGGCGAGCGCGCGGGCGGGGCGGCCGCCGCCAGGCTGCCGATCACCCGCAGCCGGACGGCCTGGGCGATGGCCTGCTTCTTCGGCCTCCAGGCCACCGGCGCCTACGTGGTGATGGGCTGGATGCCGAAGATCTTCCAGGACGCCGGAGTCGACAAGGGCACCTCCGGGGTGCTGCTCGCGGTGACCATGGTGATCGGCGTGCCGGTCTCCTTCGTGCTGCCCAACCTGGCCGCCCGCCGCGGCGACCAGCGGCTGTTCGTCGTCGTGCTGGCCGCCTGCGGCATCGCCGGGTACGCCGGGCTGGCGCTGGCCCCGGCCGGCGCGTCGTGGCTCTGGGCGGTCCTGGTGGGCCTGTCCAACTGCGCCTTCCCGCTGGTGCTGACGATGATCGGGCTGCGCGCCCGCACCGCCGGCGGGGTCGCCCAGCTCTCCGCCTTCGCCCAGGGCGTCGGCTACCTGATCTCCATCCCCGGCCCGATCCTGATCGGCCGGATCTATCAGATGACCGGTGAGTGGTACGGCCCGCTGGGCTTCCTGGCACTGCTGCTGGTGCCGCAGATGCTGTTCGGCCTGCGGGCCGCGATGGCCCGGCACATCGAGGACGAGGCGGTCCACCCCGTGGCGCAGGTCAAGGCCTGACCAAGGGCCGGCCAACCCCGAGGGGTCGGTGACCGACGGGCGTGTTCGGGGTGGAAGAATCCCGGACATGCCCGTTCTCGATCCCAACCCGACCGACGGCCGCAAGCAGCTCGGCCAGATCGCCCTGGCGATCGCCGGCATCGTGGTGCTGGTGGCGATCATCGCCTCCGTCGCCGCCGCCATAGGCTGATCCGGTCCATCCCCCCCCCGCGCACAACCGCCGCTCATCGGCCACCCCCCGTTTATCGGAAGGGCCGGACGAACGGCGGATGATGACACCCGCCACCCCTGCGAGTGGCGGCATCCGGGAGCATCGCGCCCCGGAGCGGCTTTTCTGCCAAGCTTGCTGGGTATGAGCGCCGACACGTCCCGCAGGATCATCGTTCTCCGCCATGCCAAGGCCGACTGGCCCAACGGCGTGGACGACCACGAGCGGCCGCTGGCCGACCGGGGCCGTCACCAGGCCCCGGACGCCGGCCGCTGGCTGGTCGACTCCGGCATCAACCCCGAGTACGTGCTCTGCTCCACCGCGCTGCGCACCCGCGAGACGTGGAAGCTGGCGGCGCACGAGCTGCCGAAGCGGGCCCGCAAGACCGTGTACGAGGACCGGATCTACGAGGCCAGCCCCGGCGAGATCATCGCCGTCCTCCAGGAGACCCCGGAGGAGTACGCGGACGTGGTGCTGGTCGGGCACAACCCCGGCGTGCTGGGCCTGACCCAGGTGCTGGCCGGGGACGCGGGCGACCGGGACGCGCTGGAGCGGCTGCGGCTCGGCGGCTTCCCGACGGCGGCGATCGCGGTGCTCAGCTTCAGCGGCTCGTGGAAGGGCGTCGAGCCGGGCGCGGCCGCGCTGGTCTCGTACTACACGCCGCAGGACTGACCCGGTGCGGAGCTCCGGGTTCCGTACGGGCTCCGTTGCTCCGGGCTTCGGGCTTCGATGACGACGAGGGGCGGGGGGGGGGGCGGGGCGCCCCCCCCCCCCCGCGGCGCGGGGGGGGCGGGCGCCGCGGGGGGGGGCGCGCCCGCGGGCCGCGCCCCCCCCGCCCCG